>NZ_JBLBUE010000006.1:0-77463 GCF_047290655.1 Alteromonas sp. AMM-1
AAACCAAGGGATTGCAACGTTTGCCACGAAATCTCTTTTACGTTGGCAGGGGTCACCAATAGTAATGGTTCCTGGGCAATAGCGGTGGCTGTTATTTCCCGGTGAGTAGCCGGACGAGTCATTAAACCAACATCAATCGTATCGTTTAGCACCGCATTCTCAATATCGCGATTGGGAGCAAAGCGAAAGTCGATCTGCAATTCCTTGTGTTGTTGCTGCAAATCCAGGCAGTGTGGGTAGAGTTTCAGGCCGATACTGCCAGGTGACATGACGCGAATTTTACCGGCATAAGGAGAGTCAAATCCTATACCCTGTTCCAGGGTTTGCATGGCCGTTAACACGGCTCTGGCGTCGCTGAGTAATCGTGCTCCCGCATCGGTCAGCACAAATTGTTTGCCCTGGCGTATTACCAGCGTGTTTTTAACCTGTTGCTCCAGCTTCATTACGTGCTGACTCACCCCGGATTGCGTCATAAACAGTTTTTCCGCTGTGCGGGTAAAGCTTTGCTCATCGCATAAGGTACAAAATGTTTGCAGCCATTTAGTGTTTATCATAACAAAATGTAATCGTTTCGATTTTGATTGATAATTTTACGTAATCTATGGCGAAAGTTAAGCTTTAAATCAGTCTAAACAGGAGGATTTATGAGCAATACATACCCACGAACGTTTTCACACATTGGCATTTCAGTCCCCGATGTTGAACAAGCGGTTGCGTTTTACACCAGCGTGCTAGGCTGGTATCTGATTATGCCGCCCACAGACATAACAGAAGATAATTCGGCCATTGGCGAAATGTGTACTGATGTGTTTGGTAAAGGCTGGCAGCATTTTAAGATCGCACATTTGTCTACAGGTGATCGCATTGGCGTTGAAATATTTCAGTTTGATCAGCAGCAAAATCCAGACAACAACTTTGAGTACTGGAAAACCGGTATATTCCATTTTTGCGTGCAGGACCCTGATGTAGAAGGATTGGCCGCGCGTATTGAGGCTGCCGGGGGCAAACGCCGGATGCCTGAGCCCCGCTATTACTATCCGGGCGAAAAGCCGTACCGAATGATTTATATGGAAGATCCCTTTGGCAACATTCTGGAAATCTACAGTCACAGTTACGAACTGATTTATAGTGCTGGCGCGTACTGAACCCGATTAACAGCTTGCGCCGACCACGTTGTGGCGGCGCACTGTGCATTCACCCGGCCCTTAATAAAACCATTTCAAAATATGTCTGCACCTTGACCAATCCCTGAACTGGTTGCATGCTGAATATGGCACACTAGGGTGCACACCATCCTGGCGTTAAACTGTCTTTTTTATTGCTGATCACAGCCAGCATTTGTGCGTAGCAATAAAAATTCAAATCTCATCGTTGTAAGTAAAAATAATAAAAGGGAATGTCATGAAAACAATGTCTTTACTGACAGTGGGGGTCATGTCTGCCATGTTGCTGGGTTGTGGGCAGCCCGACTCTGCATCGCAACAGTCTTCGCAGGCCAGCATGCCGTCGGCAGAAAATATTGCAGCAAAAGCGGGTGGCGTATCAATGGGAATCGATTACAACGTTCCTGTTGATTACTTCACATTGGGAAACGGCCTCAAAGTGGTACTGTCGCCCGATAAAACCTCGCCAACCGTAACGGTAGCCGTGTATTACAACATCGGTTTTCGCAATGAGCCCCGCGACAGAACCGGCTTTGCGCATTTGTTCGAGCACATGATGTTCCAGGGCTCTGACAACCTGGGTAAAATGGAATTCATTAAACTGGTGAACGATAGTGGTGGGGTGTTGAACGGCTCCACGCGCTTTGACTACACCAACTACTTTGAAATAGTCCCTTCTCACAAGCTGGAAACCTTTTTATGGGCAGAGGCCGATCGTATGAAAGGTCTGGCTATTACTCAGGAAAATCTCACCAATCAGCAAGGTGTGGTTAAAAACGAAGTGAAGGTAAACGTGCTGAATCAGCCCTATGGCGGATTCCCCTGGCTGGACATGCCGCAATACGCATTCAACAACTGGTATAACGCACACAATTTCTATGGCGATCTGGCGGACCTTGACGCCGCATCACTGGAAGACGTCGATGCGTTCTTTAAAATGTACTACGCGCCCAATAATGCCGCGCTGGCCATTGTGGGCGATTTTGAGCCTGCTGAAGCCAAGGCGATGGTAGAAAAGTACTTTGGCAGCATTGCCTCTGCCGAAGTTGCGCCGCAACCTGATTTGTCTGAACTGCGACAGGAAAAAGAAAAAGTCTTCAATAAGTTCGACAAGTTAGCGCCTAAACCTGCGTATGCGTTTGCTTATAAAATGCCACCCCGTGGTACACCTGAATACTATGCTATGGGCATAATCGACCAGATCCTGGTGCAGGGTGAAGACAGCTTGTTGTATCAGGAATTGGTGAAAAACCGCCAGATCACAGGAGACGTTGGTGGCGGTATTAACTACTTACTGGGTAATATGTTTAATTACAATGGTCCGATGTTATGGATGAGTTCATTTACTCACGACGATACTGTCAGCCGTGAGCAAATTACCCAGGCTATCGATGCCGTAGTCAGTCAGCTTACTGAAAAGCCGCTGAGTGAAGAGGCCATGTCTCGGGCGATCGTAAAAATCCGCTCCAGTTTGTTTGATGCTATCGATGATTTTTACGGGTTTGGCAGGGCTGATTTACTGGCAAGCTTCGCCTTGTTCGACAATGATCCGGGCAAGATTAACGAGCTGGAAGCGAATTTTAAGCAGGTCACACCTGAACTGATTATCAGTACCGCCAAGGAATATTTGCGCCCGACAAACCGGACTGTGCTAACCGTTACGCCAGGTGACGATCCTTTAGCACAATCCGCCAGTGATAAGGAGTAATCAGCATGACGAATTTTAAAACACTCTCTGTATCAGCTTTGTTGCTGATGATCTCTGCTGTATCTGTGGCGAAGGAACTGCCCCCTGTAGGAGGCAAGCCAGGTAATTTCGTGGTACCACAAACCAAACAAGTGGTATTGGACAACGGCCTGAAAGTAACGTTTATTCCCTATGGCAGTACGCCCAAAGCAACAGTGCGTTTGGTTACGCATACGGGCAATATTGATGACGGTGGCAAGGTATGGCTAGCGGATCTGAGCTTTGAAATGTTGCGTCAGGGCACGGCGAATCAATCCGCTCAGGCACTGGCTACTTCGGTTGCCAGTATGGGGGGGCAGATAGAAACATCGGTTGGCCTGGATTCAAGCTGGGTGGGTATGGATGTGCTGAGTGAGTTTGCCGATGAAGCCGCTGCTACCCTTGCTGATATGGTGCTGAATGCGAGTTTCAACGAAAAGGATCTGGCGCGTATTAAAGTTGACCGTCAACGCGAACTGGAAGTAGCGAAGTCGCGTCCTTCCTCTATTGCAACTGAAGCCTTCTACCATAAACTTTACGGTAACCACCCGTATGGTCAGCTTTATCCTACGCAGGAAACCCTGGCTGCTATTAGCACAGAAGAAACTGCCGCGTTTATTCGCACGCAGTTTGTTCCTAACCGAAGTCACCTGTACGTCTCGGGCGTGTTTAACGATTTGGTTGTGCTGGCGGCAATAAAAAATGCCTTTCAGGATTGGCAGCCAGGCGCTGAGAGGGAAAGTAAAACTGTGTTGGCTCAGGCAGGCCCTTCCGTTACCGTAATCAACCGCCCGAATGCACCACAGTCTACTTTGCGTCTGGGTCTTGTTACCATCGCGCCTGACCACGAAGATGCGATGACCATGAACGTAATGAACACGTTACTCGGTGGGGCATTTTCCAGTCGTATCACATCGAATATCCGCGAAGATAAAGGGTATACCTATTCGCCGCGTTCATCCGTGATGGACAGGGTAGGCACGGGCTTTTGGTATCAGGGCGCGGATGTCACCGCAGAATCAACAGCCGCCTCATTGCGCGAAATTGTAAAAGAGATCAATTTACTGGCCAGTGAAAACCCGTCTAAGGAAGAACTGTCGGGCGTGCAGAACTACATGGCAGGTATTTTTGTGCTTCGCAACAGTTCGCGAAGCGCCATTATTAGTCAGTTAGCCTTCACGGAATTACACGGACTTGACGCCAGCTATCTGCAAACCTACGTAGATAACATTTACGCCACTACTCCGGCAGACGTCAGTAATGCAGTAAAGCAATACCTGGACGTAAGCAAAATGCATCTGGTTATTGTGGGTGATGAAACCGACGTGAAAACCCAGCTTAAAACCCTGGACGGGGTGTTGGCACTATAGTCAATGCAGCAGTATGTAGCCACCGGTAAGCACCGGTGGCTATGTTTTACTCTCTAGTTTAGCGCGTTAGCTGGTTTTGAGTTTATTGAGCTGTTCAATCAGGTTGTGGGATGATTGATAAATATTCTGTGCGCTACTTTCTGACATTTTAGACAACGACGCTATTGCTTTAGTTGAATCGCCAATCACGACCATATTCTTATTTAACTCTTCAGATACATGACTTTGCTGTTCGGCTGCGGCCGCAATTTGAATGATACGGTGGTTAATTTCTTCAATTTGCGCAACGGTTTCTTTCATTTTCAAAAACGCTGCATTAGCACACGACGCGGCACTTTCTGCTTTGTCCGTGCCTTTTTTGATTATGTTCACGGTATGCGAAACTTCGGTTTGAAGCGCAGTGATCACTTGCGATATTTCGTCAACCGACACGGCTGTTTTTGACGCAAGGGCACGTACTTCATCGGCCACCACACTGAATCCTCGTCCGTGATCGCCAGCCCGCGCGGCTTCAATGGCGGCGTTAAGTGCCAACAGGTTGGTTTGTTCGGCTATCGAACCAATGACATCCAGAATTTTCCGAATGTTTTCACTGCGCTCCGATACCGCTTTTACTGCGTCGGATGCAACAGCAATTTCACTGGATAATTCTGACGCTTGCTTTGACGCGGCCGATACTTCGGCTTCCGTTTCCCGCACTGAACGTGTCGCCGCAGAGGTGTTGTCAGCCGCAGAAGAGGCTGTATTGGCGACTTCCTGTGCAGTTGACGACATTTCGGTAATGGCCGTTACAATGGTTTCAACCTCGGCCTGCTGTATGTACATTTGCTGATGCGTTTGCTGCGCGTTTTCTTTACTCACCTCGCTCAACGCTATCACTTCTGCTCCCGCGCGTTTGGCGGCATCAAGCAAGGCTCTTACAGTTTCTCGGAACTGATTGAAGCCGTTGCCTAATCGGATCAGTTCAGCATGAGAATGTACGTTGATCGCTTGTGTTAAATCGCCGCCCTGGCCAGCCAGTTCTGCCATGCGGTCCGATACCATCTCAACGGGACGGACAATACTTCGGGTAAACAACTGGATAAGCACGAGGGCTACAATGGTTAACGCAATGGCAATCAAGGCGGTATTAGTGAGGATACTGGTAATTTCATCTGAAATCATATCCGACACAGTATAAACAGGCTGCATAGCGGTTGCGACGTTAATGGCTACAACCAGTTCCCAATTTACCCCTGCGGTGGCAATCGGAATCGGCTGTACCACATACAAATAATTATCCAGGGTGGTCGCCATATTTTTACCCGAAGTTTGCAACAGTTTTTCGCTTTGCTTAAACACGCTGTTAAAGGGTTTGGCCAGGCTGTCTTCCAGGTCTGTGGCGGCGGCAAGAAAGCCTTTGTGACTAACGATATACACTTTTGCGTTACCCTCGTACAAGGACGCTTTTAACTCATTAGCGAGCTTTTGCAGTATAGGTAAGTTCAAATCCGCACCCACCACGCCACGGAATTTGCCTTGTGCTATTACTGGTACCGCCAGGCTGGTCATGAGTTCGCTGTAGCCAGGGCGAATTTCGTAATTGTAAGGATTGGAAGCACAGGGTTTTAGTGAGTCAGACGAACACAAGTACCACTCCGCCGCGCGAAAGCCATATTCATCCACTGTTGTATCGTGTTTCTCATTGGCGTCATCAATTGGCACCTGCGAAATCGAACCGTCGGCCTCTTTCACAAAATACACTTCAAAACTGCCATGGCCATCAACCGAATGTGAAAATCCGCTGATGTATTGCCGATCTTTCCCATCAAACTGGTTATCTTCAAACTGGGCATACAGTGAAGATACGCTGGCGGTTTTAAGAGCGTTCCTCACCATTGCTTCTACCTGTTCACGGGTAAAAGACTCGGGAATGTAACCCTCTATGTTGCTTTTAATCAGGGCAGAGATGCCCAGTGGCACTGAAAACGACTTCTCAAATAAATTACCAATCTGAGCGGCAATGGCATTGGCCCGGGAACGCACGGTGCCTTCAATCTGACTCGATACCTCTTCACTCACCTGATGGGTGATCACCTGCTCGGTTTTTCCCAGCGAATAAATACTCACGCCGATATAACTGGTGGACATCAAAACAAAAAGCGCACCAACAACCAGAAGCAATTTTAAAGATAAACTCTTTCCTTCAAAAAACATGGGCGATCCCCGCACTAAATTTTATCGACTATCAAATTCCCGTTTTACAATCCAAACGTATATCCAATTGTGCCTAACGCTTTGATATTTTTATCATATGCTAAATCTGTTTTTTCCAGTCCCAGGGTAAAGTCTAAGCCAAGCCAACTGAAGGCGGCCTCTGCTTTTACGTGAACATAGTCTTTATCGTTGGTATCCCAACTGTACTGTTCGGGGTCCAGGCTGGCAGAACGGTCAATCTGAAACGTGAGTAACACATCGTCATTTAACTGGTATGCCTGCGAGAGGGCGATGATATAGTGTCTGGCACCCGAGCCGAAATAGTCGTTTGAATACCAAATCTGAGCACGTGTATCGTTGTAGCTCAGGGCAAGGTAAGCTTCGGCGTAATCGTATTGGCTACTGTCGTCACCACCCAGATATGTGTACATAGCCACACCGGCATCGTAAGCGATGTGTTCGGATATATTGCCTGTATGCCCCACGTAATAATCCAACTCGTAATCGGTGCCTTCTCCGTAATCTACCCCGGACGCAAAACTGCCGGCATACCAGCCTGCATCGTTCCACCAATCCAGACTGCCCTGGACGGTAGGCTTGTCATTGGTTTGTGATACACCGTTAAACAAATAGTCTGAGACTAACGTTGTAGTAACCGATACTTCAGCGAAACAGGTCGACGATAAGGCCCAACAACACATCACCCAAAGCGGGCGTACAAAACGGTTGCGCATAAACAAACACTCATGCTTTTCCAAGTCATCTAAGAATAGTTAAGTAATTTCATTTGTGACAACTATGTTAACGAATTAAAAATGTCGGGTATGCTGAAATGGTTCTTTGGTCAGCACGCGTTTAACTCGCAGGAGTTTGAGTCTGTGTCTGAGGCGCTGGTAGGAGGGTATCAAGGGGCAACAGGCTCGCAAACTGACAAACGACCCAAACCGGTTCGTATCCGGAACAATTAAACGGTGCGTATTGACCCTCTGAACACACTGACCTAGCGTGAGGCATGATTACCAATCTGTTGAATCTATGCTGAAGCCTAATGCCTTTTTACGTTGCTGCTTAATGTGTGTTGTTACATTGTTGAGCGCCCGTTCTGGTGCGTCGGAATCGAATACATTTACTTTCCCTGTCAATCAATCCTCAATACCGCTTTTCACCAGTCACTCAGATCCCTTGATCACGTGGGCTGTTGAAGACTTTGCCGTTAATGTGAGTCGCAGGCTAGGCGTGAAAGTATTAGTAACTGATCAACGATTTACCGACGTCTCAGGGGTTATTGTGTCTGTTGAACCCGGCCATCCAAGGTTAGCAGCCCTTGTGAATACACCACACGGGCAGTGGGAAGGGTTTACTGTGTTTGTAGAACACGCGAATTTGCATATCGTTGGGGCGGATGTAAGAGGCGCGGTGTATGGATTGATGACGGTGGCCGAAAAGTTGGGAATCTCCCCCTGGCAATGGTGGGCGGATACTGGCGTAACGCCTGTGTTACCGGAAATGGTAGCGGAAATGGGGCCGGTCATGCTCACCGGTTTGCCTCTTCTAGACAGTCCGGCCGTAAAATACCGGGGCGTATTTTTAAATGATGAGGACTGGGGATTATTACCCTGGGCTTCAAACACGCTCGAACCCAGCGTGGGCAATATTGGCCCACTCACCTATGAGAAAATATTTCAGCTACTACTGCGCTTGAAAGCCAATACTATATGGCCAGCCATGCATCCCGGTACCAGGGCGTTCTTTACCGTCGATGGTAATAAAGCCATGGCGGAGCGCTATCAGATTCATATTGGTACTTCGCATGCAGAGCCCATGATGCGCAATAACGTTGATGAGTGGGACAGTGCTAAAAGGGGCGAGTTCGACTTTGTAAACAATGCCAGCAGGGTGAACAAATACTGGGAAAGCCGGGTAAGCGAATTAAAAGATACACCGCAACTGCCAATATTTACGTTAGGGATGCGGGGTGTTCACGACAGCCATATGCTTGGCACATCGTCTACCGAACAATCGGTGCAAGTGTTACAAAATGTACTGGATACCCAGCGCACAATGCTGTCAGACATTTATGGAAACAGCAATGTCGTTAAGCAGGTTTTTACCCCCTATAAAGAAGTACTTGCACTCTACGGGGCCGGTTTGGTCGTGCCGGACGATGTTACGCTGATATGGCCGGATGATAATTATGGTTATATCCGCAGGCGGAGCAATGCTAACGAACAGCAACGATCAGGTGGAAGTGGCGTTTATTATCACCTGAGCTATTGGGGCAGGCCCCATGATTATCTTTGGTTGAGCACTACCCATCCCGCATTAATTCAGTTTGAAATGGCCAGGGCGTATGCCGACGGGGCCAATCAAATGTGGATAGCCAATGTGGGGGATATTAAACCCTTAGAGTACAACATGGAGTGGTTTCTGCATCTCGGCTGGACCGGACCAGATGATCCTGACGATTCTGCCAGGCAGTATTTAGTTCGCCAATTTGACAGAGATTTTGGTGAGAGTCTCGCGCAACCGTTAGCCAACCTGATGTTGGATCACTATCATCTGGCGTTTATTCGCCGCCCGGAATTTATGGGTTGGAGCCAGACTGAGCCTACTACGCAAACCGGTTTAACAAGCTTTACCGAAACCCAAATCAATCAGCGGTTGGATACGTATGAGCACCTGGTTGCTACCGTGAATAATTTAGAACAATCGCTGTCTGAGGCGCAGCAATCTGCCTGGTTTCAACTGGTCGCTTATCCTGTAAAAGGGGCCGCAGCGATGAATCGCAAGTGGCTTTACCGGCACCTTGCCAGTCTAAATGCCTCCCCGGTGCAGCAACAGCGCCTGATAGAAAAGGCGCGTGAAGCACATAGCGACATTCAACAATTAACGGCAACCTACAATGGGCTAAATAAGGGAAAATGGAATAGGATGATGGATGCCAGTCCCAGGCGATTGCCGGTATTTGCTGAGCCTGAAGTTATTACAACCGGGGTAAACGTTGCAGGTCAGCGGTATAAGTCTGTTTTACTGACTGTCAGTGATATGCATGCCCCAGTAGGGACGCAGTGGCGGATAATGCCTGAACTGGGCTATTCGCGCAGTGCAATGACAGTATTTCCTTTACACTCCCGCTATTTTTATCACGAAAAACCGTCTATTTCTTATCAGTTTACCCTCGAGGATGCGGCCGATGTACTGGTTGATGTCGCCACCTTGCCCACTCACGCCAATGCGTTTGATCATCGCCTGGACATGTCATTAAACGGCAAATTGATTAAGCAAACCTTGCTTAATACGCAAGGGCGGAGTGAATCATGGAAACAAGGCGTACTGACTAATCGAATATTAACTCAGGTTAAGCTTGAGGGGTTAGCTGCCGGTAAATATGAACTGACACTTGCGGTGAATCAAACGGGAATTGTAGTGGACGAAGTGTTAGCTACAATGATCAAAGCAGGGCAGAAATAAGAAATGCGGGCAAACGGCTAAGCCGTTTGCCCGATAAGGATTTATTACACTTTAAACTGACGAATCGAACTTTGCAGTTCTTCTGCAAGACGAGCAACTTCAGAACTCGACTCAGAGGTTTGTTGAGCACCAACCGTGGTTTCTTCAGCAATACCAACAATGGTTTCAAGCTTCTCACTGATGTCCTGGGATACCAGGTTTTGCTCACGGGCAGACTGCTCGATTTGCGAACTGACATCGTGGGCACGGTGCACGGCATCGGAAATGATGTCCAGCGCTTTGGTCGCCATGTCGGTTTGTTCAACACACTTGGCAGTTTGTTCTTTACCCTGATTCATTACCGCAACGGCTTTTTCTGCGCCTTCTTGCAATACTTCAATCATGGCATTGATTTCACGTGTTGATTCCTGAGTACGGCTGGCCAGCGTTCTTACTTCGTCCGCAACTACCGCAAAACCACGGCCTTGTTCACCTGCACGAGCCGCCTCAATGGCAGCGTTCAGTGCCAGCAGGTTGGTTTGATCGGCAATGCCGCGAATAACGTCAAGAATACTGCCGATACTGGCGCTGTCCTGATGTAATTTATTAATTACCTGAGCAGCCTGATCTACATCTCGGGCCAAAATTTCAATGGTGGCTTTGTTTTGCAACGAAATGCTGCGAACCTTATTAGACTCTTCATCGGCGTGACGAATTTCTTCCAGTGTGTTTTCCGCATTTTGCGTAACCAACTGTGATGTAGAGTGCATTTCGGTTGTTGCAGTGGCAACCAGACCGATTTGGGTTTTTTGATCCTGAATGGACTTGGTAGTTTGCGTGGTAACCGCTGAGGTTTGCTCAGAAGCGGCTGCCAGCTGTTCTGCGCGCAAATTAATGCCCTGGATCAGATCTTTCAGGCTGGAAATAAGCTTATTACAGTTTCTCGCCAACTGGCCAAACTCGTCTTGCTTGGAGTCGTCCAGTTTATGGGTTAAGTCGCCAGACGAGGCAATATTCAGTAATTCGTTTACCTTAGCCAGTGGAACTGTGATTGCCGATACGGTTTTCATTCCGGTTAAGAACGCAATCACCAGTGACACGGCAACAATCACCAGTACACTGGTTGTTCCGGTAGCGACACTGGCGGTGACTTTCTCTTCAAGGGATTTAGCTTTTTTGTTGGTCAGCGCCAACAAATTTTCGAGTTCGTCGATTGCTTCAGAGGCTTTCTCATCGGCCTGACCGAGCGATTGTTGTGTTTGGTTGCGCAATTCAAGGCGACTCATGTGCAACTGAATGATACCGTCGCTGCCAGTCACCGCATCAATGGCCTCGTTCACCATGCCTTCAATATCGCTGAGCATGCCGGTGCTATCCTGACCATCTGCAGCCGTAACCATGGCGTCAAGTTGGTCGTTAATTGCTGTTACGGCAAATTTAACTTCGTTGCTCAGTGTGTCGGCACGCACCAATGTTTGCGTTTTAATGTAGTCGTTTGTGACTGTCATCAGCGTTAACAGGCGTGATTCCAGATCAGCACCCAATTGCGCGGCTTTTTTCAGCTTGTTATTGCGCGCTACTGCACTGTTATCACTGAAATCCAGCAGATTAGTAGAAGCGTCATCGGCGTTGTCTTCTACATCTGACAAGCGGGAGGCGACTTCGTCGCGTTTACGCAAGTACTGTAAGTGGCTGTTGTACAAACTGTTTACGGTAGTCAGATACTCTTCATACTGACCGCGCACAGTTTGCAGTGAAGATTTAAGCTGGGGATCGTTTTTAACGGTTGCAGCCAGTTCTTTGTAGGCAGCATCGAAACGTTGATTAGCGTCGTTAAACTTCGCCTGGCTCGACTCAACTGACGAAATTTCCTCAGAAATATAGGCTTCAAAGGTTAACCGGCCCATATTCAGGAAGGTCGCCTTAAGTGTATTGCTGCCAATGACCGTTGGCATGGCAACCTTGTTCACTTCTTCTACATCGTCGTGAACTGAACTTAAATTAAATAACGAAAATACACTGATAATAAAGAGTAATGTGCTGATGGCGACAAAACCAATAATGATTCGCGCTTTAACCGTTAAATTCATTCTGGCTCCCAGAGCTTTTTATAGTTTTTAGTATCCAAACAGTGTTTTTACGTCGCTTGTTCATGCGTCTGGTATTACTGATTGGCCTTCAAGGTTCTGATGCTGCGTCCCCTACAGCACAACTTCCATAACAGTCCTTGATAAGTCCGGCAACAATCATTGCTGCGATTACTTTTATACCAACCTTTCAGGCATGATACAAAAGTATTACGCACAAAATACCGAGATCAGACTTCTTTAACACTCCCGTTACATAGTATCGGTTGAAATTCTAAAAATTTGAAGCGTTGATGACAAATGTTTGTTCGCTATCCAGCTCGTAGGCCGTTAGTCGATTGCCCCAAACATAGCCGGTATCCAGTGCGATAAACTGAGATGAACTGGTTTGGCCTAACAAAGCGGCCCAATGACCAAAAATAACCCGCTGGTCAGGCTGGAGATGCGAATTTGCAACCTTAAACCACGGGATTAGTGAGGCGGGGGCATCCTGTGGCGACGACTTGGCTTTGAGGTTCAGTGCTCCATCAGCCTGCATAAAGCGCATTCTGGTGGTGCTGTTAATAATAAAACGTTGGCGGGCGGAGCCTTTTAGTGCATTTTTCCAGTGAGAAGGGCCATTACCGTACATATTTTCGAGTAACTGACACCATCGTGGGCCTTGCAGTTCCAGAGCGATTTCATTACTTAACTGCATTAACTGCTCAATAGACCAGGTGGGATGTAAACCTGCGTGAACCATGACCGTTTTGTCGTCCAGCATCATGGCCAGTGGCCACTGGCGGTACCAGTCGATTATTTCTGGGAGTTCCGGGCAGTTAAGTAAAGTATCCAGCTTATCGTTGGCCTTGGCTTTCTTAAGCCCTTGTGACACGGCTAAAAAGTGTAAATCGTGGTTGCCCAGCACGGCTTTAAACTGTGTGCCCAGGCTTCGCAGGAATCGTATCGTACTGAGAGAATCTTCACCGCGGGCTATCAGATCACCCACGGTGTAGAGAGTATCGCAGGCAGGATCAAACTTTACTGCGTCCAGTAATCGGCACAGCCCCTCGTAACATCCCTGAATATCCCCTACAACGTACCTTGCCATGCGCCTAATTTATAATATTGGGCAAAGCCAGACGAAAAGGCGCAATTGGCACCCGAAATTGCTCACCCTGATCGGTCTTCATTTCGTAATAGCCTTGCATTGTACCCACTTTGGTATCCAGAACTGAGCCACTGGTATATTGAAAACTTTCACCAGGGTTAATGGTTGGTTGTTTGCCAATGACCCCTTCACCACTCACTTCAATCTGCTTGCCATTGGCATCAGTCACCAGCCAGTAACGATGGGTCAGGGTTACCGCACAGCTATTGTGGTTGCTAATGGTAATTTGATAAGCGAAAGCAAACTTATCGCTGTCGGAGGGTAAATGTTCAGGCAGATGTCGGGTCACTACCTGGACAGTCACCTGTTCTGCCAGAACCGATTCAGGTGTTGGTGTTGTCATGTTCGTCTACCCAGTTGGCTATAACGGCGAAATCCTGCAGCGACAGGGTTTCTGCGCGGCGGGTGGGATCAATGCCAAGTGCCAGTAATTGCGATTCTTCAATACACTCTTTTAAACTGTTGCGAATGGTTTTACGGCGTTGATTAAACGCCAGTGTGCATACACGCTCAAGTGTTTTCACCGAGCTTACCTGTACTGGCGGCTCAGCGTGTGGAGACAGTCGCACAACGGCTGAATCGACTTTTGGAGGCGGAACGAATGCACCGGGTGGCACATCCAGTACAGGCTGCACCTTGCAATAATACTGTGCCATTACCGACAACCGGCCATAATTTTTATGTCCCGGGGTAGCGGCAAGACGATTCACCACTTCCTTCTGAAACATAAAATGCATGTCTTTGATCAGGTTCGCAAAGCTGAATAAGTGGAACATAATTGGCGTAGAGATATTGTAAGGCAGGTTGCCAAACACGCGCAGTGGTGCGTCTACCTTAGCCAGATCACTAAAATCTACCTTAAGTGCATCCTGTTCAACAATGGTTAATTTACTGCCATGAAACGGGTGGTGACGCAGTCGTTTTGCCAAATCGCGGTCTAATTCCACAACTGTCAGGGCATTTACACGTTCACACACCGGGTCGGTTAACGCGCCCAGTCCGGGGCCAATTTCTACCAGGTTGTCACCATCCTGCGGGTTGATTGCGTCAACGATCCGCTCGATAACAAAGGTATCATTTAAGAAGTTCTGACCGAAGCGCTTGCGCGCGGTGTGACCTAAGTGTGTTTTATTCATTGTTGATGTTTTGCTAACTCTATTGCTTTAAGCATGGCCTGGGTAAAGCTGCCGCAGTCGGCTACGCCTTTACCCGCTAAATCCAGCGCCGTACCGTGATCCACCGAGGTACGAATAAAAGGTAATCCCAGAGTAATGTTTACCGAAGCGCCAAAACCTTTGTATTTTAGCACGGGCAAACCCTGATCGTGGTACATCGCCAGCACCACGTCTGCGTCTTCCAGGTATTTGGGCTGAAAAATGGTGTCGGCTGGCAATGGCCCTGTAATCCGAATGCCCTGTTCCCTTAATTCGTTCAGGGCTGGGGTAATGGTAACGATTTCTTCGCGGCCGATATGGCCATCTTCACCGGCATGAGGGTTTAACCCACACACATAAATATGTGGCTGTCTGATGTTAAACTTCAGTTTCAGGTCGGTATGAATGATATGAATCACTTTGTGCAGGCGTTCACGGGTGATAGCACGCGATACATATTCCAAAGGTATGTGAGTGGTGGCGAGCGCCACGTTCAGTCCTTTGGTTGAGAGTAGCATAACCACGTCGATGGTATTCGACTGATGGGCAAAATACTCGGTGTGACCGCTAAAAGAGATCCCCGCTTTATTGATGATGCCCTTGTTGACTGGCCCGGTTACCACAGCACCAAAGTCACCTTCAATATTCGCCTGACAGGCCTGGCGAAGGGTTTCTACCACATAATGGCCATTTTCACTGTTCAGTTCTCCAGGCACAACCGGTACTGCCGCAGGAATGGGTTGGATAAATAATTCACCGGGCTCCTGTATACGGGTCTCACCGGGTACATAGTGAGTCAGCTTAAGTGGTTTACCCAACATGCTGGCGCGTTCCAGCATCATGGTTTCATCGGCGAATATAACCAGTTGAGCCGGCCAGGATTGCTGGGCCAGCTCAATTGTCAGGTCAGGACCTATCCCAGCGGGCTCGCCGGGCGTAACTGCAATTTTTAGCGGTGTCATACAGAGGCCTTCAGTTTACTCACTAAGGACTTCGATATAAGCCGTGTCGCGCATTTCGCGTAACCAGTTCTCGCTCTCTTCCGCAAATTTACGATTGTAAAGGAGTTGGTAGGCTCTATCTTCCTTGCGTTGTTCGGTCGCGTCATCTACCCGGCGGTCCAATAATTGAATTAAGTGCCAACCGTGTGCGGAGCGAACAGGATCACTGTACTCTCCCGGGGCCAATCTGGCCAGCGCATCTTTAAATTCTGGTACGTACATATTTGGGTCTGCCCAACCCAGTTCTCCACCACGCAGTGCAGAGCCCGGATCAGCAGAGTGCTCTTTTGCCAGTTCCGCAAAGTCTGCATCACCTGCCAGTACTTTTTCTTTAAATTCTTTCAGCATTTTCTGCGCGCGTTCTTCGCTTAAAATAATAGACGGTTGGATAAGAATATGACGCGCGTTAACTTCTTCTACTTCAACAACTTCAATCCCACGGGTATCAAGAATTTTCAGAATGTGAAAACCGGCACCGCTTCGAATCGGGCCAATCAGGGCGTTTTTGCGTTTGCCTTGTACTGCATCAGCAAACAGGGTAGGCATAGCGTTAATATTCATCCATCCCATGTTACCGCCATCCAGTGCTTCTGAACCCGATGATGCCGCAATGGCAATACGTGAAAACTCAGAACCGTTGTTTAGCAGGTCAATAACTTTATCGGCGCGCTCACGGGCATCAGCAACATCTTCGTCGGTTGCGGCGGCAGGAAGGCCAATCAGAATGTGGCCCAGTTCGTATTCTGCCTGATCGCCACCTTGTTGAGCCATGATTTCAACCAGTGTGGATATTTCCTGTGGGGTAATGTAAATCCGGCGGCGCACATTGGCGCGGCGCACCTCGCCCATGATCATTTCTTCGCGAACCGTTTCGCGATAATCATCATAAGCCATACCCTGACGCGCCAGCTCTTCGCGCAATTGCGTTACCGTGACGCCCTGGTTTGCAGCAATGTTGGCAATAGTTTGATCGAGTTGAGGATCACTGATACGGATCCCCATCATGCCTGCACGCTGAAGCTGCAAATTCTTGAGAATCAAACGCTCGATGGCCTGAGTGCGCAATGCAAGGTCCGACGGTAATTGTTGCCCTTTGGCTTCAGCATCGGCTTTTACTTCGCTTACCAGCGACTGAACTTCGCTTTCCAGCACGACGCCCTGGTCAACGATCACGGCCACCTTGTCCAGCATTTGTACCTGAGCAACGGCAGGCAGGCTGAATACCAAACCCAATAACAAACCACGAATAATATACTTCATAAACTCTCTTGCTTAGTGTTTGAATGGTCAATGCTACGGTTAATTTAACACGTAGGGCTGACGGTAACCGAACATGCCGTCTTTTAGCATATCGCGGTTTGAGCGCGCTGACCCAATTCCCTTAAAGATAAATTGTAATCCGATACTTGAGTCAAACTCGTTGGTGTTTTGCTGACCCAACGCGTCATAGCGATTACTCAGGCTGCGTTGCGCAACTAAACGCACAGCCCAGCAACAGGACTCGTACTGTACCCCAAAATAGTTCTCGATGCTTCTGTCTCTTTCCAAATCCCGGTATGAACGCCCAACCCAGTGCCAGTTCTTTGCGATTGGCCAACTGGCAGACATACCGAGTTGATCAATGGTTTCTCCTGATAAATCCCGCACAAAGCGGTGACTCAATTGCACCAGACTGTCGTTATCACGGCGATACTCCACAACCATACTGCTGCGTTCAACTTTGTCGTTGTCGGTAGCAATTTGAACGGTGGAATGAACAAACCAATTTTCGTGCAGGCGCCAATCTAACTCAGCTGCCAGTGCCGAACGGTTGCGATCGTCGGTTGTTGCCGTGATCCGGGTATCAGCCAGATAGAATATCTGACCCAGGCTCACCACAAATTGTTCCCTGTTGGCGCTGTCAATTACGCGGGAAGTTACCCCAAGGGTAATTTGATTGTTGTCGTTAATCCGGTCCAGACCAGTAAATTCCTGACCCCGGAACAATCCGTTTACGTCGTTCAGCAAGGCAGTTGTATCGTACAATCCAATGTTCGACTGGTCTTCATACGACGTATACAGGTACTGCATTTTGGGTTCCAGGGTAACAGTCATGTCGTTACCTAACAGACCGTCATTGCGCTCCAGATACAATGAGCTGAACAAACGTCCCTGGGTAAGTGTCCGGTTTACTTCTTCGTCCAGTGCAGTGCCTTCAATCTGGCGCTGATGGTAATAGGTGTTCATTACCGTCAGCTCCGCGGTCATCTCACCCCAGTAGCGCTGGTAGGGCAATGACAGGGTTGGCGCTACGTGCCAACGCAGTGCCGTAGGGTTGTTTTCCTGCGCGTTGTCGAAATAGGCCAGCTCTGAATCTACGGTAAGTGCCAGCATCTCACCAAGGGGCTGACGCAGCTGTATTTTGGCTTCAGGTAAGGCGCGGTAAATATCCTGGTAATCCCCGATAGTGTCGAAGTCGCGCACATAAAGGCTGAAATCGGCATGGCTGGAAAAATACTCTACGCCAAATGTGCGGTTTATCGTGGTATCAGAGCGGTTGTAATAGTCTGATCCTAAATCCACAATGTAGTTATTGTCGCTTATGCCATTTAAATCGGCATTCAGCATCCAGTTATCGCTTAATGCGCCCTGATGCTGATAGCGGTAGAAATAGCGGCTGTCGTTATTGTCGAGTTTGGTGTCTCTGGGCAGGTACTCTAAAAACAGATTGCCCTGCGACTCCTCGGTTAAATAGCGAAATTCAGTTTTCAACTGCACACCGCGATTTGACATTAGCCGTGGCGAAATGGTCATATCGTAATTAGGTGCCATGTTCCAGTAATAGGGCTGCTCGTAGTCAATCCCGGTAGAGGTTGAACTGCTGATCAGCGGAAATAACAAACCGCTCTGACGTTGATTGCTTACCGGAAAAGCAAAATAGGGTAAGTACAGTACCGGTACATTTCCCAAATAAAAGCGGGTATGGCGGGCTTCGCCCATGCTTTTGCCTTGCTCAATGCTAATTTCAGACGCCACCAGTCGCCAGTCTTCCTGCCCGAGCGGACAGGTTGTAAAACTTACTTCTTTCAGGCTTATCCCTTCGTCTGCACTGATATCGATTTCTTCGGCTGCGCCATGACCAATAAACCCGGTTAATTGATACACCGTGTTTTTCATATTTAACGACTGGGTTTGTGAGCTTACTGTCAGCCCATCACTGCTTACGCTTAACTGACGGTCACTGTAGCTTACATCGCCAGTAGCAGACATCGCTTTCCCGTTATCGCTTACCTCGGCTTTTGAGGCATGAATAATGGCGCTATCGGTAACAATGTCCACATTGCCTGCAAAACTGGCCAGCTGGTTTTCCAGCACCTGCGCAGAGTCCGACATCACCTTTACCTGTTTTTTCGACAGCAACTGGCTTTCGTTAAAAGGGCGGGCTGTTACTACACAGGCGGCATCATCTGAGACAGCGTCAGGGGCAATACTCTGTGCCCGGGCCGCCGTAGCAAACCAGCTTGTGCTGAGGCAGCACAGCAGTAAAAGCGTTTTGGTATGGCGCGATTTGGGTTCGCTAAATAAGGTCGACAGCAATGTAACTTACTCGATGTTCACCGGTGAAAGTAATGAATCACTTACCGCTAACATTCGTTTGCGTAGGTAAGCGTGAGAACAAGGCGCTAATTCTATGCACTTCGTCGCCATTTACCAACAGCAGACCTGAAAAAAATCGAAAAATTCCCCTGATATCCCCAATTTCCTGATTGAATGACGAAGCGTTTACCATTTTCGCTGGCTAAGGCATGATAATGTACGCGGGTTTTGATTCGTGCATTGCATCATATTTGGGAGGAATACATGCCATCTTGGGGCACCGTACTTGGCTTTATGTTTGGATTTCTGGCATTTCGGGTGCCTGGAGCCATACTGGGCGCTGTTGTAGGTTATTTATTCGACAAAGGCTACGCGCAGGACTTTAACCAGTCTGGCGGCTTTGGACGCTTTTTTACCAGTCAGGATGGCATGAAGCAGCAGGCGATTTTCTTTCACAGCCTGTTTGCCTCGTTGGGGCATCTTGCCAAAGCTGATGGCAAGGTAACCGAGCAGGAAATACTGGTTGCATCGCGCCTGATGGACGACATGAAACTGCACGGTGACGCGCGCAAAGAAGCGCAGCAAGCGTTTCGCGAAGGCAAGGAACGCGATTTTCCGATTGCCGATATCCTTAGGCAACTGCACGAGTCCTGCCACGGCCGTCGCGACATATTACAGGTGTTTCTGGAAATTCTTATACAGGCAGCCTTTGCCGATGGGCATTTGTCGCGTGATGAATACCAGGTACTGGAGAAAGTGGCGAAACCACTGGGGTTTGTTCGCAGAGATTTGGATTATCTGATTGCCATGTACGAAGCGGAGATCCGCTTTCGCCGTCATTCGCGTTCCCAGGGGGCGGGGCAGGGGCAGCGACGTCAGGCGCAGTCAACAAGTGGCCCATCGCTTGACGATGCTTATACCATCCTTGGCGCATCGGCCAGTGACGATGAGAAAACCATAAAGCGCGCTTATCGCAAACGCATGTCTGAACATCATCCCGACAAGCTGGCCTCTAAGGGATTACCGCAGCAAGCCATGGAAATTGCCAAGTCTAAAGCGCAGGACATTCAGGCCGCTTACGAGCTGATTAAAGCTCGCCGGGGCTTTAAATGAGTAAGGCTGCTTTGCTGTTGCGCGACAATGACACCGATAACATTGAAGCCTTCATTGAGCATTTGTGGCTGGAAAAAGGCCTGAGCGATAACACGCAGCAGGGATATCGACGGGATTTGTGCGACCTGGCGCAATTTTTAACCGCCAGGAAACGCCCGCTGATTGTAAAAGTATCACTGGACGATCTGCGTGACTACCTGGCATACCGGGATGAAAACGGATTGTCGGCCCGCTCTACTCAACGCGCAATAAGCGCAATGCGTCATTTTTATCGCTTTTGTGTGGCAATGCGATTTCGCGAAGACAATCCGGTATCAAAACTTGCAATGCCCAAAGCCGCTAAAAAGCTGCCGGGTACCTTAAGTGAGGCAGACGTAGACGCATTGCTTGAAGCCCCCAATACCGAAGATGACATTGAATGTCGCGACAAAGCGATGCTGGAAGTGCTTTATGCTACCGGGCTGCGGGTAAGTGAGTTAACCGGATTGCGAATGTCGCAAATCAGTTTAACCCAGGGCTTGGTCAGGGTTACCGGCAAGGGCAATAAAGAACGGTTGGTGCCGTTAGGCGAGCAGGCGCTTGATGCGTTACAGCATTATTTAAAAGCGGCGCGCCCGGCATTGCTGAAGCATCAGACCGATGTGGTATTTGTAAGTAAACGCGGCGTGCAAATGACCCGGCAAACGTTTTGGCATCGCATTAAATACTACGCGGTGGTGGCTGGGATAACAGAGCATTTGTCGCCACATACCCTCAGGCATGCTTTTGCCACGCATTTACTGAACCATGGTGCGGATTTACGCGTAGTGCAAATGTTACTGGGGCACAGTGATTTGTCGACAACACAAATATACACCCATGTTGCTACCGAGCGATTACAGAGCCTGATTGGTGAGCATCATCCCCGGGGATAGTAAAGCGTTAAATAGAATCCGGATATATCGCATTGCGCATGCTACAGGCAATCTTCTATGCCGGGGTTGAATGAGGTATGATGCAATTTTTCGGGGAATTAACGGTCTTATGACCATCACCCTCAATTTCATTGGCACATAAAGAGTGATGCCAGTCACAGGAGTAAGTATGAGATTGTTTTCCCGCGGCGTGGCCGTGATCCTGAGTGTAATAGCGTGTGGCGCTCAGGCAAACGTATTGGCTAATGCTGCAAATGATCACATCAAAGCGAAGATTGAATCTACCCTGCAATGGGAAGTAAACGCCATTGCTGATTCGCCGGTACGCGGCCTGGTTCAGGTGAGCACTGAAAACGGGCTCTTCTATGTGAGCGCCGATGGTACCTATATTTTGCAGGCTAAAATTTATAACCTCGATGAGGAAATGCGCAACGAAACCGAGATTGCGTTGGCAGACATGCGCATAGAAGGCCTTAAGCAATTTGATCATTCCTACATTGAATTTAAGGCCAAACGCGAAAAATACGTGGTAACGGTATTTACCGATACCACTTGTGGATATTGCAGAAAGCTGCATGAACAAGTGGGCGCCTATAACGATGCAGGCATCACAGTGCGGTACCTTGCCTATCCCCGCGCAGGCTTGAATAGTCCTACATACCGTCAGATGGTAAATGTGTGGTGTGCAGCCGATCCAAAAGACGCTATGACCAGCGCTAAAAACGGTGAAACCGTTGTGGCGGCTAACTGTAGCAACGATATCGCCAAACAATTCCAGTTTGGTCGCAGTATTGGTGTAAACGGCACACCCAATATTATTTTGTCTAACGGGACCATCATTCCAGGCTACCAGCCTCCAGAGCAATTATTGGCTGCACTGCAGGACATTGCGGGATAACTACCAGTGTGCTGATGTGCAATGCCTGCATCGGTGCAATAAGCTCAATCATTGCCGCATAAACTCCAATGGGTGATTGTGCGGCAAACTCAATCATCATTGGCGTTTCATGGGTTTATCAATTCAACGACGCGAACTTGCGTCAACACCACTGCCAGTTAATCTTCATCCGGTACTTGCCCGCATTTATAACGGTAGGCGAATTGCCACGCCAGCGCAGTTAGATACCGGTGCCAAAGCGCTTTTGCATTACAGCGAACTGCTGAATAGTGAAAAAGCCGCCGGCCTGATTGCCGATGCGTTGGCAGCCAACGAGATGATCACCATTATTGGCGATTTCGACGCAGACGGTGCGACCAGTACGTCGTTATGCATGCTGGCACTGTCTGAAATGGGCGCAACAAGGTTGGATTATCTGGTGCCAAATCGTTTCGATTTTGGTTACGGATTGTCGCCGGAAATCGTTAATGTAGCGGCAGAGCGCGGTACCCAGCTGATTATTACGGTAGACAATGGTATTGCGTGTCACGCAGGGGTAGAGCGAGCTAAAGCGCTGGGCATAAAAGTCATCGTTACCGATCATCACTTACCAGCCGACACACTGCCCAATGCCGATGCAATCGTTAACCCCAATCAACCAGATTGTACTTTTCCTTCCAAATCCCTGGCTGGTGTGGGCGTTGCCTTTTATCTGATGCTCGCCTTACGGGCTGAACTCGATCAGCGTGGCTGGTTCGCCAGCGCGGGCTGCCCGTTACCTAACCTGGCAAATTATCTGGATATTGTGGCGGTAGGTACAGTGGCCGATGTTGTAGTACTTGATCAAAATAACCGGATTCTGGTGCATCAGGGGTTACAGCGAATTCGGGCCGGGCGTTGCCGCCCCGGGATCACAGCCATGCTGGATGTGGCGCAGCGTCAGGCGGCCAGGATCACGGCATCTGACCTGGGGTTTGTTGTGGGGCCTCGGTTAAATGCGGCGGGTAGACTTGATGATATGGCAGCAGGTATTGAGTGCTTATTGTGTACTGACGCCATGCAGGCAAGAGCACTGGCCGCAGAGTTGGACAGTTTAAACCAACAGCGAAAAACCATTGAACAGGATATGAAACAACAAGCCGAGGAGGCGCTTGCGGCGCTTGAACTTGGCGAGGGCGGCAGTGCGCTTAACGCTATCGTGTTGTTCGACGAGGCATTCCATCAGGGCGTGATTGGCATTGTAGCCGGACGCTTAAAAGACAAGAACAAGCGACCAGTAATCGTGTTTGCCCGGCAGGATGACGATACCCTCAAGGGGTCTGCGCGTTCAATTGATGGGGTGCACATACGTGACCTGCTCGACGCCGTTCATACTGCGAATCCTGAATTAATTATAAAATTTGGTGGCCATGCGGCGGCAGCCGGATTATCGATTCCGGCAGATCAACTGGATCAGTTTACTCGCGTATTTTCCCGGTATGCGGGTGAAGCGCTCAAACATATTGGCGATCCTCATGTAATTGTCACTGACGGCGAGCTGGCAGATACCGAGCTGAGTTTGGATGTTGCGCAACTACTGCGTCAGGCCGGCCCGTTTGGTCAGGGATTTCAGCCGCCGTTGTTCGACGGTGTGTTCCATCTGGTGCAACAACGCATAGTCGGTGAGCGCCACTTAAAAATGGTGCTGGCTCATCCGCATAGTGGCGAGGAGTTTGACGCCATTGCATTTAATATCGATACTCACATCTGGCCAAACGCGTCGATTCGCCAGGTAGAAATAGCCTACCAGCTGGACATTAATTTTTTCCGTGGCCGGGAGTCACTACAACTGTTGGTGGATGCCATTGCCCCGTTATGAGTGTTGACAAATTACTCGCCAAACATCCTTCTCTTACCCATTCTGAAAATGTGAAGGTGGTATCGCACACGCAACGTCAGGAGGGTGACTGGATACGTCATACGCTGATGATAGAGGGGGTGGATGTGCCATTTGTATTCAAACGCGGCAAGCCATATCAGTCGTTAAAAGGCGCGCGGGTAAATCTGACTTACTATCCTGTTAGCGAAACCGTGGCGGGCATGGCGTTTGAACAAATGAAAGTCGTTCGAATTAAGCGTGCCTAAGCAAGGAGCCAGCGTTTAACCATGACCCCAAACTGGCTTAATGCGTATGTGTTGCACCGACGCCCCTACCGGGAAACCAGCTTTCTGGTGGATTTTTTTACCTATGAACAAGGGCGGGTCAGCGCTGTGGCTAAAGGTGTGCGCGGGGCTAAATCAGACAAGCGCAGCCTGCTTCAGCCTTTTCAGGCGCTGCGCATTCAGCTATCGGGTAAATCAGATTTAAAAAATTTAACGCAAATTGAAGCCGCTGCGCCGGCGCTCAACGTAACCGGCGATGCGCTTTACTGCGCCTTTTACGTTAACGAACTCACCAATCGGGTTTTGCCCCAGGGCCTGGCGGCAGAAATGCTGTATCAAACGTATGGCAATACGCTGGACAATTTAAAAAATACCGCACAGCTTGATCGTCCGTTACGCGAATTTGAAATGGCATTAATCGCCGAATTGGGCGTGATCCCGGATATGACGGCCGAGGCGTTTTCCGATGCGCCTATTCACCCGCAAGGATGGTACGACTATTTTGCCGAGCAGGGTTTTAGTGCAGTGGCGCAAGCCGGACGAAACAGCTACCTGGGTCAGGACTTATTGTCGCTGGCAGAGGGCGAGTATACCAGTAGTGCCCTGAAAACCGCCAAGCGCCTCACCCGTCAGGTGCTTCAGCCCTTTATAGGCGATAAGCCACTTAAAAGCCGGGAACTGTTTCTGGCCGGGCGTTAGCAGCAGTGTTGTAATCTATCCTGCTAGCAACAAGGATTGCAGCTGCAATTACAATTTATACGCACAATATCATTACCGCAGCGCATCCCGATATTTATCGACAAGCCTATCACTGGTACAATTGCCGCGCATTTTTACCCTACAGGCTTCTGGTAATGAACGATATTTTTCTTGGCGTTAACATTGATCACATTGCAACGCTGCGCAATGCACGTGGCACTTCTTATCCTGATCCGGTGCATGCCGCCGATATCGCAGAGCGTGCGGGCGCAGATGGTATTACAGTACACCTGCGTGAAGATCGCCGTCATATTACAGACCGCGACGTACACATTCTGGCGCAGACCATCAAAACCCGTATGAATCTGGAAATGGCGGTAACCGAAGAAATGCTGGGTATTGCCGAACAGGTTAAACCGGTGTTTTGCTGTCTGGTGCCCGAAAAGCGCGAAGAACTCACCACCGAAGGCGGGTTGGATGTTGCGGGTAACCTGAGCCGTATTACCGATGCGTGTAAGCGTCTGGCTGAATCTAACATTCTGGTATCGCTGTTTATCGACGGCGATGAAAGGCAAATTGACGCAGCGAAAGCCACGGGTGCGCCCTTTATAGAAATTCACACTGGTCACTACGCCGATGCTACCAGCGAAGCGCAGCAGCTTCAGTATTTAAGCCAGATCCGCAAAGCCGTTGAATACGCGCACTTGCTGGGTTTGCAGGTTAACGCGGGTCACGGATTGCATTACCACAACGTAAAGCCTATTGCGGCTATTCCGCAAATTCTGGAACTGAACATTGGTCACGCTATTGTGGCACGTGCAGCATTCGACGGACTGCACAATGCCGTGGCGGATATGCGTAAATTAATGCAGGAAGCCCGCACCAGCGCGCTACTGCAACAACGCTGAGTTAGTGAGTATGGCCATTGCTGGCATCGGTACCGACATTGTTGAAATTGCACGGTTAAATCGCGATCAGGCGCAGCGTGATCGCCTGGCAAAACGCGTACTCACCGACGCGGAACTTGCCTGCTATCAGTCGCACAGTCAGCCAGAACGCTATCTGGCTAAGCGATTTGCAGCCAAAGAAGCGGCGGTGAAAGCGCTGGGTACCGGCATTGGACGGGGTATTGGCTGGCAACAAATGTGCATCACAAATAATGCACTTGGCGCGCCTGAGTTGCAGGTAAGCGGCGAGTTTGCTGCGTTGTGTGAGCAGCGCGGGATCGCGCACTGGCACGTATCCTTGTCGGACGAGCAACATTACGCCGTCGCAACCGTTATTCTGGAAACCCGCTAAGCTATGGCCCGTTCATATCAGCCTAAACGGGGTAAATCCCGGCCTCAGTCGTCACGTAGATCGTCTGCTGCTAAAAGTCCGGCGATAACAGTAACTGCCACCATCGACACCTGGGATGCGCGGGGACGAGGTGTGAGTCGCAGTCATCAACCGGTGTTGTTTGCCGACGGTGCATTGCCTGGCGAAACCTGCAAGGTGTTGGTAAGCAAACAAAAAAAACAGGTTTTTGAAGGCGAGGTGATTCAAATTGAACAAGCCTCAGAGCACCGTATAGCCCCTTTTTGTCCGCTGATTAACCAGTGTGGCGGGTGTTCACTGCAACATGTCGCGCCGGAACAAGCCCTCATCTGGCGGCAGGATGCGCTGGACTCGCAGTTGCGACGCCATCACAAATTAGCGGCATTGCCCTGGCAAACACCCATTGTAAGTCCGCATCCTGGTTACCGGCGTAAAACCCGTTTGGCGATTGATGCCCGTGACCCTTCCGATATTAAACTAGGGTTCAGGGCGGCGGGTGCGAAAGCCATTGTGAATGTGCCGCATTGCCCGGTATTAACCAGTCCGCTTAACAACCTGTTACCTGCATTACACCAACAACTGAAGCAGTTAAAGCGCGCCGATTTACTCGGCCATATTAGCTTACTCGAAAGCGATAATGCCATTGCGGTTACTTGCCGGGTAACTCAGCGCTTGCCTCAACAGGATCTCGATAGCTGGCGAGCGTTTGCTGAAACACATAATCTGTTGCTTCGTGCCGATTATGGCGACTCAGGCAGCGTGGTGTTGCGGGGGCAAAGGGACAGCCTTACCTGCGCCACATCCGATAGTTGTTATGTGTCTGTGACTACCGAAGATTTTGTGCAGGTAAATCATCAGGTCAATCTGGCAATGGTTGAGCAGGCCCTGAACTGGCTGGCGTTATCGCCACAGGATACGGTATTGGATCTGTTCTGCGGGCTGGGCAATTTCAGTTTGCCTATTGCAAAAAAGGTAAAACAGGTTACGGCGGTTGAAGGGGTTGCCACAATGGTGCAACGCGCAGACGCCTGTGCTCAGGAACAGGGCATTACCAATATCGAATGGCGCTGCGAGGACCTCTCCGATCATCAGGTGGTGAGTGCCCTAGCAATTAATAATACAACCAAAGTGTTACTGGACCCCTCGCGGGAAGGCGCGCACACTGTGTGTGAGCAATTAGCTAAACACAAGGTACCGTCAATCGTGTATGTATCTTGCAACCCGGCGACACTGGATCGCGATATTGCGCCGCTGCTGGCGGCAGGCTATCGCATCAGTAAGGTTGGCTTGATGGAAATGTTCCCGTTTACACAGCATATCGAGATGATGATGCTGCTAACCTGTGATTAAGCCGGAACACAACACGAATAAGCGCGGTCTTATCGTTTTAAGCTGCATTAATAAATAAATGACGCAGGACAATTGGTGAAGAATAATGGTTTCAACCCGTAAAGTGCATGAAGCACAGCGGCCACCGTTTGAACAATGGCTGGCCAGTCTGGATATGTCTGAAGTAACACGTCAGAAGTTGCGTGAAATTTCGCACATGCCGGAACAATTGCTGGTTGGACAGGAAATGGTTGAGATCCTGCACCAGTTGAACATGGATGACGCTACCCTGCAGGCCGCATTGGTGTTTCCGTACTGTCAGCAGCACATGCTTACCGATGCCGAGGTAAAAGAAACCTTTGGCCCGGAAATAGAGCAATTAATTGTAGGCGTGCGCAGAATGGATGCCATTCGCTCGTTGCACAACCGCAAACAATCAGCGAGTAAATTTTCCGCGTCAGATGAACAACACATCGACAGCATTCGCCGCATGTTACTGGCAATGGTGGAAGATGTGCGCGCGGTGGTGATAAAAATGGCCGAGCGCATTTGTGCGCTGCAGCAGGTTAAAAAAGCCGACGAAGAAACCCGGGTTATGGTGGCACGTGAATGCGCCACTATTTATGCGCCTTTGGCAAACAGGCTGGGCATTGGTCAGTTAAAGTGGGAACTGGAAGATCTGGCATTTCGCTATTTACACCCGGTAACCTACAAGCAAATTGCCAAGCAGCTCGATGGCAAACGCCGCGAGCGCGCTGAGTACATAAACAATATCGTGGCCGAATTACAATCGCTGGTAGATGATGAAAACATCAAAGCCGAAGTGTATGGCCGCCCCAAACACATTTACAGTATCTGGAAAAAGATGCAGAAAAAGCATCTTACCTTCGAACAGCTTTTCGACATTCGCGCAGTGCGTATCATTGCCGAACGTTTGCAGGATTGTTATGCGGCACTGGGTACGGTACATGCCAATTACAAGCATATCCCCAACGAATTCGACGATTACATTGCCACGCCAAAAGCCAATGGCTATCAGTCTATTCACACTGTAATTATTGGGCCTGAAGGCAAGGCCGTAGAAATTCAAATTCGTACCCAGAAAATGCATCAGGATGCGGAGCTGGGTGTAGCTGCGCACTGGAAATATAAGGAAGGTAGTACCGGCAAAGCATCGGGCTATGATGAACGGATCAACTGGCTACGGAAAATTCTGCAATGGCAGGAAGAAGTGGCCGAGTCAGGCGATCTGGTAGAAGAATTACGCAGTCAGGTATTCGACGACCGGGTGTACGTGTTTACCCCCAAAGGTGACGTAATCGATTTGCCACAGGGTTCTACGCCGGTGGATTTCGCCTACTATATTCACAGCAACGTAGGGCATCGCTGTATTGGCGCTAAAATCAACGGGCGCATTGTGCCGTTCACGTATCAGTTGCAAAGTGGTGACCAAATCGATGTGCTTACCGGCAAGGAGCCAAATCCGTCGCGAGACTGGTTACACCCCGGATTGGGCTATGTGCATTCGTCGCGTGCCCGCGCAACTATTCACAGTTTCTTTAAAAAGCAGGATAAAGAAAAGAACCAGCAAGCCGGTAAAGAATTGTTGGAGCGAGAGTTAGTAAAAGCGCATATTGCCCTCAAAAAGGCGTCAGAAGCCTGCGAAAAATTCAATATGCCTTCGCTCGATGAACTCTACGCAGCGATTGGCGCCGGCGATATTCGCGTGATGTCGGTTGTTCATTATCTGCAGCAATTGTTAGCCCCTGCGCCGGTTGAACCCGAATTAAGTCCGAAGCTGAAAACGCGAAAAGTAGCGCGCAGCAAAGGCAAGAAAGACTCTGTGGTGGTGGAAGGGGTTGGCCATTTGCTAAGTCAATTGGCTAATTGTTGCCAGCCGGTACCGGGTGAGCCTATTTTGGGTTACATCACGCAAGGGCGCGGTGTAAGTGTGCACAAAGAGAGTTGTGAGCAACTGCAGAATCTGTTAACTCAGCATCCTGAACGCCAGATTGAGGTGAATTGGTCAGACGAACTCAATGTGGGATTTGAAGCTGCCGTTGACGTGTATTGCACCGATCGCACTGGTTTACTGCGAGACATTACCACCGTGTTGGCAAACGAAGGCGTGGCGCTGCTTGGGGTGAACAGTTTAAGCGACAAAGCCCAGCAAACCGCGCTTATTTCGTTGTCGGTGGAAGTGGCCGATTTGAATACATTGTCGCGGATGATGTCTCGTCTTACGCAGCTTAAGGATGTGCTGGATGTCAGACGAAAAGCCAACTGAACCGGCGCAGGCCCTTGAACGCCTGCTAACCATGATGGCGCGTTTACGCGACCCGCAAAAGGGCTGTCCCTGGGATGTGCAACAAACCATGCAGTCGCTTACCCGCTATACCATAGAGGAAGCCTACGAAGCCGTTGATGCGATTGAGCGTGGCGGTATTGCGGAGATTCGCGATGAACTGGGCGACCTGTTATTTCAGATTGTGTTCTACGCGCAAATTGGCAAGGAGCAGGGAGCGTTTGATTTTGCCAGTGTCGCCAGCGCGATCAGCGACAAAATGGAACGCCGGCATCCGCATGTGTTTGCGGACGCGACCACCAGTGAATCGGAACTGGCAGCCCAATGGGATGCGATAAAAGCGCAGGAAAAGTCCAAAGCCAGGCACACACATTCGTCCATTCTTGATGACATCCCCACAGGACTACCGGCGTTAATGTACGCGCAGAAAATTCAAAAGGCATGTGCCAAGGTGGGCTTTGACTGGCCTGATATTGCACCCGTACTCGACAAAGTAAACGAAGAAATTGAAGAAATTCAGGCCGAACTCAATGAGGTAACGGTTAATCAACAGCGGCTGGAAGAAGAAATTGGCGATGCGTTATTTGCAATGGTTAATCTAGCCCGGCATGCCAGTGTTGATGCCGATACCGCTTTGCGCAGAGCCAGTTTGAAGTTCGCAAAGCGGTTTGCGCAGGTGGAGCAGGCTGCGCACAATAAACAGCAATCCCTGACACAGTTAAGTCTGGATGAGATGGAAAGCCTGTGGCAACAGGCAAAACTAAAAGAGCGCTAGTTGGCGGTTTGCGTGCTTTTCAATATGGCTTCTTCAAGTAGCTGGCGCATTTCTGTGGCGTCGTTTCCCCACAGTGGATTGGTATACTTGTAAGCTAAATCAGGATTATTGAGTTCAATCATAATGCGACTAGGATCCGTTGCCAGCAGCATAGCCTTTTTATGGTTGTCGTGTTTTTCAAATAGCACTTTCAATTCACCGATATTCAGCATGCGCAATAACCCGATTTGCAAACGATTCACTAACTCTGGTTTAAGTGGTGATACAAAAAAATACTCGTAGCTGGGGTATCGCAAAATAAAATTATCTTCGAGTTTAATACGCTTGGCCTTGTGCCTTTCAAGATCATTACTGACTTCTATGACATTGCGAGGAAAATAATCCACCATGCCTTTTTCAACTGCTGTGAACATGGTTTGAAACCATAAACTCCACTGCGCCCCTTCTACCTTGAACCCGTTGTGTCTTAACACGGTTAAATCCGGCCAGTCATTGCCTTGTACGCCCACCAGGTTTTGTAAATCAGCTTTGGTTAACGTCGTTGGATACTGAGCCTGTTTATAAGCGTTGATAACCAATACCCTGTAGCCTGCCAAACCTTGTAGCAGTGGGAATCGAACCGGTAACAATTGTTGTTCCCGCTCATTGGAAGTCGCACTCCACATTACGTCGCCTTCGCCAGCTTGTAATTTTATGATTTGACGGGCTTGCGGCATAGGTTGCGGGTGGGGCACGGCAACCGCCTTACCAAATTCGGGGGTAAGTTCCAGTATCCGCTGAAGTATCTGCGCATGATAATAGCCGTAGGCGTCATCTGCAAAGGCGCGTGTGAAAATGACTTCACCCGGCTCGGAGGCCTGAGCACGCGGTACGAATAAGGTGATTAAAACAACAAATACGGAGAGTTTTTTCATGTACTACATCGAATATAAACAAACCCTTTAAGGCTAGAGGAGTTTTTTTGTTTTTACCAATGAAAAAAATAGAAAATAGGGGTTCGCTTTTTGGGCAATTACTGTATAATTCGCGCCCTGCCCAGTTACACCCACTTTGGGAAAGTGGAAGAAATCAGTGGATTCGAAGGGGTCCGAATATTGATTTTTCAGGGGGTTTTTACAAAAAACCTAAGTAACGACGAATATTTTTCGGGTAAATTTAAAAATGAAAACTTTTGTTGCAAAGCCAGAAACGGTTGTACGTGACTGGTACGTGGTAGACGCCACAGACAAAACTTTAGGCCGCTTAGCTTCAGAAATCGCTCTGCGTTTACGTGGTAAGCACAAGCCTGAGTACACACCGCACGTTGACACTGGTGACTACATTGTAGTGATCAATGCAGAGAAAATTACTGTAACTGGTAATAAAGCTCAGGGCAAAATGTACTACTCGCACACTGGTTACCCCGGTGGTCTGAAAGAAACGAACTTTGAGAAGCTGATCGCTCACAAGCCAGAAATGGTACTTGAAAAAGCGGTTAAAGGTATGTTGCCAAAAGGTCCTCTGGGCCGTGCAATGTTCCGCAAGCTAAAAGTTTTCGCAGGTGCTGAGCACAAGCACGCTGCACAACAACCTCAAGTATTGGACATCTAAGGAGTTACTCACATGGCAGATACTCAATATTACGGCACTGGCCGTCGCAAAAGTTCTACTGCTCGTGTATTCCTGCGTCCAGGTACAGGAAACATCACAGTAAACAAACGTGCTCTTGACGAGTACTTTGGTCGTGAAACTGAATGTATGGTTGTTCGTCAACCACTTGTGTTAGTTGAAATGACTGAGAAGTTTGACCTTTACATCACTGTTGCTGGTGGTGGTTCAAACGGTCAGGCTGGTGCAATCCGTCACGGTATCACTCGTGCTCTGATGGAATACGACGAAACACTTCGTCCGGCACTGCGCAAAGCTGGCTTTGTTACTCGTGACGCGCGTCGCGTTGAACGTAAGAAAGTTGGTCTGCATAAAGCACGTAAGAAGCCTCAGTTCTCAAAACGTTAATTCGTTTTATCTGGTTTCAAAAAACCCGGCATCTGCCGGGTTTTTTTTTAGATCTAATCGCGCTTTTCCCTGTATTTACTTGCGCACTGTATTTACTTGCGCACTGTATTTACTGGTGTACAAAATATTTGAGTGGTAGATGAACATGTTGATTAAACTGGTTAGAAACGCCCTTGGGCTGGTCATTGTATCGGTAGATGTGTTAACGCGCTGGAGCCGCGTTAAACGCACTCCCGAAGCACAACTGAAGGCAAATGAAGCGGCTAAACACCTTACGCTGTATCATTTCTTTGCTTGTCCGTTCTGTATCAAAACCCGTAGAGCGATTTACAAGCTGAATGTGCCTGTTGAAAAACGCAGTGCGGTACAAGGCTCTCCTTTCAGAGATACGCTCCTCCAGGGCGGTGGCAAAGTTCAGGTACCTTGTTTGCACATTCGTCATCCTAATGGCGATGAGCAGTGGATGTATGAATCAGGTGAGATCATTGCTTATCTCAACAAGCAGTTTTCCATTTCCTGATTAACCAACGCGGTTACCCCGCTGTGTGTTAACCACAAACATCCGAATTACTGAACAAAATAAATGCTGTGAATGGGCAATAAATTCCGTCGTTATCTTTTAAGGTAATCTACACTGTGAGGCGTAAAACACATTATTGCCAAGACGTTACAGGAAATGATAAATCGATGTAAAAAATATGTGATGAGGAGTGTGCAGGTTTACGACTTTCGTCTCATCGGCTTTGATGGGGCTCAAACCTTACAACTATTTATCCAGTTAATTCCAGTAATTCCTTGTGTTTTGAGGGGGTTTTCTTTTATCATTTTCGGTCGAAAAATTTGACTTTCTTTCGTGAAATCGCCGAACTGTGAAAAGTGCCAAGAGCGAGTAACACGATAAGTACCATGAATACCGATAAACACTGACCTAGGTAGGTGATTGTCAGTTTCATATTATCCAAAACCTGGAGAAAAGTGGATGAGCAATGTGTCTGTAGATGCAAAAGAGTCTGCGCTGAGTGATGACAAGCCGCAAGACAATCCGCGTCGTCGGTTCCTGACCGTAGCAACGTGTGTTGTTGGTGGGGTAGGTGCAGCCGGTGCAGCCGTACCTTTTATAGCGTCTTGGAATCCAAGTGCAAAAGCTAAAGCTGCCGGTGCTGATGTTGAAGTAGATATCAGTGCAATTGAACCTGGTCAGTTGATTCGTGTTATGTGGCGAAGCAAGCCGGTATGGATTGTGCGTCGTACCACTGAGATTCTTGCTGAACTTGGCAAACACGAAGATCAGCTACGCGACCCTAATTCTGAAAATGAGCAGCAGCCTGCTTTTGCGAAGAATCAGTATCGTTCACTTAAAGAAGAATATTTGATCCTGGTTGGTATCTGTACGCACCTTGGATGTTCTCCACAGCATATGAAAGATGGTGCTTTTGAAGAATACGTTGAAGGCGTACCAGACGGTTTCTTCTGCCCATGTCACGGTTCTAAGTTTGATATGGCTGGTCGCGTATTTGAAAACGTACCTGCTCCATTAAACCTGGTAGTACCCCCTTATCAGTACGTGAATGACCACACGGTTATTATCGGTTCAGAAGCGGAGGTTGTATAACATGCAAGCGTTTTTAGCCTGGATCGAAGCCCGTATCCCAATGATGCGCGTGGCAAACATGCACGCCATCCAATACCCAGCACCCAAAAACATGAACTTCTGGTACGTGTTTGGGTTTTTGGCCACTGTTGTACTGGTAAACCAAATTGTTACCGGTATCTGGCTAACCATGAATTTCAATCCGACTTCTGAAGGCGCATTTGCTTCAGTTGAATACATCATGCGTGAGATTGATTACGGATGGATCATCCGTTACATGCACAGCACCGGTGCTTCTGCGTTCTTTATCGTAGTGTACCTGCACATGTTCCGCGGCATGATTTACGGCTCGTACCAAAAACCACGCGAACTGCTGTGGATCTTCGGTATGCTGATTTACCTTGCGCTGATGGCAGAAGCATTCATGGGTTACGTACTGCCTTGGGGACAAATGTCTTACTGGGGTGCACAGGTAATCGTATCGCTATTTAGTGCCATTCCGGTAATTGGTCCTGACCTGGTTCAGTGGATCCAGGGTGACTATGTTATCTCTGGTGCTACGCTAAACCGTTTCTTCGCATTGCACGTTATCGCACTGCCTCTGGTTATAGTCATTCTGGTATTCCTGCACATCATTGCACTTCACGAAGTGGGTTCTAACAACCCTGACGGCGTGGCGATTAAGCATAAGAAAGGCAGCTTATCAGAAGACGAAAAAACCAAGTTTGAAATTCACGAATACTACACCAGCAAATACGACATTGCTGACGACGTTCTTCCATTCTTCCCGCACATAGTGCTGAAAGATCTGGTTGCGTTCTGTTTCTTCCTGGCTGGCTTTACTTACATCTTGTTCTTCGCTCCTGAAATGGGCGGCAAGTTCCTGGAGCATCCAAACTTTGAAATTGCTAACCCGATTAAAACGCCTGCGCATATTTTCCCGGTTTGGTACTTCACGCCGTTCTACGCGATTCTGAAAGCGGTTCCGGACAAGTTGTTTGGTGTAATTGCAATGTTTGGCGCAATCATCTTCCTGTTCCTGTTGCCTTGGTTCGACCGTGGCACAGTGAAGTCATGGCGCTACCGCAGTGGCTTGCACAAAACTAACCTGATCGTGTTTGCCATTGTGTTTATCTTCTTGGGTTACCTGGGTGGTACACCGCAGGAAAACTGGAAAATTACTGCTTCACAAATACTGACAGTAATGTATTTCGGTTTCTTCATTCTGCTGTTTATTTACAGTAAAAATGAGACCACAAAACCAGTTCCAGCGAGGATCCCTAAATGAGAAAACTAATTTGTATTCTGGCTTTCTTAGTACCTGGTATTGCGTTGGCCGCTGGCGGTAACGTTCACCTGGACAAAGCAAACTATGATTTAACCGACAAAGCGTCGTTACAACGTGGTGCAAAGATTTTCATGAACTACTGTCTGGGCTGTCACGCTCAGCAGTACCAACGATATCAGCGTACCTTTAACGACCTGGGTATTCCGGAAGATCTGGCGCAGGAAAACCTGCAGTTTACGGGTGAAAAAATCTCTGATTACATCACGCGTTCAATGCCGGCTGAGTCAGCTGCTGTCTGGTTTGGTGCTGCGCCGCCAGACCTGACGCTGGTAGCCCGTGTTCGTGGTGCAGACTGGATTTACACATACCTGCGTTCGTTCTACGTTGATGAGTCGCGTCCTTTCGGTGTAAACAATACTGTGTTCCCGGAAGTGGGTATGCCTCACGTACTGCAACCTCTGCAAGGTACACCGCGCATGACTGAGGAAGAAGCACTGGTAGATGGCGAAAAAGTGATGCGTCACGTGGGTATTAAGACCGACGGCGACGGCAGCATGACTACGGCTGAATATGACCAGGCAGTGCTTGATTTGGTTAACTACCTCGAGTACACCGGCGAGCCGTTCCGCTTAGAGTCTGAAGCCATCGGTAAATGGGTTTTGGTATTCATTTTAGTACTGTTTGTATTTGTATACTTGCTGAAAAAAGAATACTGGCGAGATGTGCACTAATTAAACTGATTTATAGTATAATGACCGACAGGGGGCTTCTCGCCCCCTTTTTTCACTTTAATCGGGTGTTAAAGTGAACAGTTTCAAACGTATCTCTGACGGAGGAGAATGAATGGCCGTAGCCGCGAATAAACGTTCAATCATGACGTTGTTCTCAGACACAATTGATATCTACAGTCACCAGGTTCGCATCGTATTGGCGGAAAAAGGTGTGGGCGTAGAAATCTGCTACACTGACCCCAGCAAGCTGCCTGAGGATCTACTTGAACTTAACCCGTATGGTACGGTACCAACGTTGGTCGATCGTGAATTGGTGCTTTATAAATCGCACATCATCATGGAATACCTTGATGAGCGTTTTCCGCATCCTCCATTAATGCCGGTTTATCCTGTATCTCGTGGTCAAAGTCGCCTGATGATGCACCGCATAGAACAAGACTGGTACAGCCTGGCAGCACAAATTTTCCGTGGTGAAGGCGACGTAGATACGGCGCGAAATGAACTGCGTGAAGCGCTGTTGAGTCTGGCTCCTGTTTTCTCTGAAATGCCTTATTTCATGAGTGAAGAATTCAGCCTGGTTGATTGCTATCTTGCTCCGTTGTTATGGCGTTTGCCTGCATTGGGCATTGAGCTATCAGGCAATGGCAGCAAAGACATTCATTCTTATATGAATCGCATTTTTGCCCGTAGCTCGTTTAAAGCATCGCTGACCGATCAAGAACGCGAAATCCACAATCCGCTATGACCCAAATGACGTCAAACCAACCCTATTTATTGCGTGCGTTTTTCGACTGGATTGTTGATAACAATCTCACGCCATATATAGTGGTAGACGCCACCAACGAATTAGTGGAAGTGCCTCTGGAGTTTGTGAAAGACGGTCAGATAGTACTTAATATCTCACCGTCTGCCTGCGTGAATTTTTATCTGGATACTGATGGATTGTCATTTCAGGCCAGATTTGGAGGTCAGCCTCGTCGTATAAGCATGCCTTGCCATGCTGTTCTGGCGATATACGCCAGAGAAAACGGCGCGGGAACTGTGTTTGCTGCTGAGCCTGTTGAGGAGTCAACAGACAGTGCTTCATCAATCAGCGAAGTTAAAACCGACGCGGAAGTGCCACCCCAGGTTCCGCCAAAGCCAACAGGCAAACCAAACCTGAAAGTGGTTAAGTAACACATCCTAAATATCCGGCATTCGCCGGATTTTTTTTGCCGTGTGATCAAAACCTGCGCAGATATAAAATAGTGATGTTTCTGTGATAATTTCGCGAAACCTATCACGCATTATTTCCTTACCACGCGTCAGTGAATGTCAGCTGACCGCTTTTGACCCTTGTAAGGAGATACAATGAAACGTTCAAACCTATTTCGTTTAATGCTCGCTGCTGGCCTGGCCGGTGCGGCTGTTCAGGCCCATGCTGTAGATGTGGAATTAGAGATTCAAAACCTCACTCGTGGGATTTACTTTACGCCTATTCTGGTTGCTGCTCATCCTTTTGATCAACAGCTTTTCAGAGTAGGTGATCCCGCAACTACAGAGCTTCAGTCGATGGCAGAAGGTGGTGATATTTCTGGTTTGGAAACCGCTGCAATGGCATACAACGCAAACATCATCAGTAATCCAGCTGCAGGACTGTTAGCGCCTACTATGTCAACCAGCGCAACATTCTCCACGTCGGAGTCAAATGAATATCTTTCTATCGTGGCAATGATGTTGCCAACTAACGATGGATTTATTGGTTTAGATACCTGGGAAATTCCACAGGAAGCAGGCACTTATACGGTTTATCTGAATGCCTATGACGCTGGTACAGAAGCGAACGATGAAATTAGGGGTGGCGGCTCACCAGGTACGCCGGGTATGCCTGTTCCTCCACCGTTAGAAGATATGATTGGTACCGGCGGCAGTGGTGTTACTTCAACCATCAATAATGCAATGGTTCACGTTCATCCTGGTAACTTAGGTGACGCTGATATGATGGCGGGCCAGAGTGATATTCAAAACACCGTTCAGCGCTGGCTAAATCCGGTGGCTAAAGTCACTATTACCGTTACGGAATAAGGGGGCGTCATGAAGCTTTCAACGTTACGAAATGTGGTGCTACTGGGCATAGGTTCGGTGTTACTTGCCGCTTGTGATCACAACGACAATAAGCGCAATACGCCTGAGCCGGAACCGGTTACGCGAACCTACTATCTGGGATTGCTGAATGTGACAGAATCCCAGCCATTTTCACCTGTTACCGCATTAATTCACAATGACCAGCGATTATGGGAAGTGGGTGAATCAGCATCTGTACCATTGGAAATACTGGCAGAGGGCGGTGATAACAGCGAATTGATGATTCTGGACGGTGTAACTATGGCTGAAACAGGCCTTGCACCATTACCTCCGGGATATTCAGAAGGCTTTGAATTTACTATCGACGAAGATGATGTTGCTTACCTTACAGTAGTCACCATGCTGGTGAATACCAACGATGCCTTTACCGGCATAACAAACAAATCGCTCGCTGAGTTAGCGGTACATGATTCAATCACAATGATGTTACCAGTCTACGATGCGGGTACAGAAGCAAATGATGAAGTCGCTGGCACTATTCCGGGCCCGGCGGATGGTGGTGAAGGATTTAATGCTGAACGTGATGATGCTGACACCGTGAGCTATCACCCCGGGGTTGTGTCCTCTCAGGATGGCTTGCCTGGATCAGTGTTAATGGCTGAACACCGGTTTGATAATCCGGTAGCCCGATTAATTATTACCCGCGTGGAATAATTCGTTAGCTTTTCCTGTCTGTTGGATAAGAGTTACGCTGTTTTAGCCCATAGTATAAAGCAGCGAGCCTGGCTTCATAGTGAACCAGTCAGGCAATTCGACAGACCGGAGAAACGGAATGATTCTAATAGTAAATCAAGGTACTGCTCATTGTTCAGATTTACATCGTTGCTTGCAACGCGTGAATGAACAGTGTGCAACCGCAACCAATATGGTAACGGCGCTGCATAAATGTACTCATGAATACGTGCCCGTTATTGTGCTGGCACTAAACCAGCCACTGATTAATTGTCTGGATGATTTCAGAGCGCTGGTGCGCAAGGCGGTGAATTCGGCGGTCATCGTGGTTGCGCAACAAGGCTGTGATGCTGAGCGGATTTTGTCGCTTGAACTAGGGGCGCAGGATTATTTGGATTATCCCTGCAATCCCGCTGAATTACAGGCCCGCGTGCGGGTACAGTTACGCAGAACACCGGGTTCGTCGTTGAAGATGAAGGATCAACCTGTGCAGATCGGGTGTTTTCGCATCGATCACAATTACCATCACGCCACGGTTAATGGCTATAAGCTGTCGCTCACCGCCACGGAGTTTGATTTACTGTATTTTCTGGCCAGTCATCCTGATCAGGTGTTTACGAGGGGGCAATTACTGTCGTCGGTATGGGGATATCATTACAGTGGCTACGAACACACGGTTAATAGTCACATTAATCGCCTGCGCAGTAAGCTTGAGAAAGCCCCATTGGAGAGCAAACTGGTGGAGACGGTATGGGGCGTGGGTTATAAATTCAACTCATCCAGTGTAATGCCCACAGCATTAGCACTGCCCTACAGTGCTTAAACTAAGAACAGTGTAGCGCTGCCTAAAAAAGCAAAAATACCCACAACATCGGTAATAGTGGTTAGAATAACACTGCCTGCCAGCGCTGGGTCAATTCTCAATTTCTTCATAATGATTGGCAGTGTGGCGCCCGATAGCGCTGCAGCAATCATGTTCATCAGCATCGCAAAGGCAATGATCAGCCCCAGCGTGAGATCTTGTTTCCACAGCGCGATAACCGAGGCTATTAGTACCGCCCATATCACGCCATTTAAGCCGCCTATGGCAAGTTCCTTGTAAATTAACCAGCGGGAGTTCGACGGGTTAACATGGCCCAGCGCCATACCTCGGATAACCAGCGTAAGCGTTTGGTTCCCGGCTACACCGCCCATGCTCGGTACAATGGTATTCAGAATCGCCAGCACTGCCAGTTGGCTCAACGTTGCTTCAAATAAGTCACTCACTGCCGCTGCCGCCAGTGCGGTAAGTAAGTTAACACCCAGCCACACCGAACGCCGCTTGGTACTTTGCATAACGGGTGCAAAGGTATCTTCTTCGTCGTCTAAACCCGCCATACTCATCATCGAGTGTTCAGCATCTTCACGAATAATGTCTACTACGTCATCAATGGTGATTCGACCTACCAAGCGGTGTTTGTCGTCAACGACGGGGGCTGATAGCCAGTTATAACGTTCGAACATGCCAGCCACTTCATCGTCGGGCATATTGACCAGAATGGCTTCTGGCTCCTCATCCATCACTTCCGATACTTTGGCTTCCGGATCGGCAGTAAGCAAACGGGATACCGGAACAATTCCCACCAAATTATCGGTGCGGTTTACCACGTAAAAGGTATCGGTATTTTCTGGTAATTCGCCTTTCAGGCGCAGGTAGCGCAGCACCACATCTACTGACACGTCGGGTCTGAGTGTGATGGTGTCGGTATTCATTATAAAACCGGCGGTTTCTTCGCCGTAAGACAACGCCTGCTCGGCACGATGCCTGTCCTGCGCATCCATCGATTGCAGAATGTCCTGTAACACCTCATCTGGCAGACTCGACAGCGTTTCTGCCAAATCGTCGGTATCCATGTCTTCAAGGGCGTCTACAACCCTGGCTGGCATCATTTTGGCGATAATGCCGTTGCGCACATCTTCCGATAATTCTTCTATTACGTCGCCGTGAAAATCACTGTCGATCAGTTCCCACAGATCATCACGGGTTTTAGTTGGACTGGATTCCAGAATATGGGCAACATCGCAGGGCGGCATTTCGTGGAGACTTTTGCGCACAGAGACAAACCGGCCTTCTGACAAAGCCTGATTAATGTCACGTAACTGACTCTGTGCGTATTTTGATTCGATAGCTTCTGCCACCTGACATCTCCCAAATGCGCCACGCGGCACGCTGGTGTTTAGATTACCGCAGCAGGTTTATTCTGTCATGATCAAAACAATTGATTGCTTGTTTTTTATTCCATAAATGCTGGTTAAGTTTAATTTTAATAATTAATCAATATCTTATTTCACATAATTTATACAATTTTACCCTCCGGTATTTGATATAAAAGAATAATAAAAATAAATAAAAAACAACATCTTATACTAAAGTTGAAGGAAGGGTTGTGGAAGCGCTATTACGACAGAACAAAAATAATTTAATTGGCCTGTTTCAATCGGTTAATCGGCATAAGATTAACCTTGGCAGTTTGAACACCTGGTGGGATAAGGTCGCCCTGATCGGTAAAATCAACAGTTTGAACGTGCCGCAAAGTTTGTTGATGAACATGCTGGAGACCAAAGCGGAGTTTGCAGAATTACAGGCTACGCTGATTGAAAACCTGCTCGCCGAACAACTTGAACAGCAGCATCGAAGAAATAAAGCAATTGCGCAGGTCATTGTGGATATTCCAAATCGAAACCTGTTCGAACGTACTGCCGATGTAGGATTTCTGGCGACCGACGCCGACTTAATTGCCTTCCTTTCAAAATCTTCTTACAGCGATACCGAGCAGCAGGACATGCACGCGCGGCTTCAGGCCTATGCAGCCAAATACAGTGTGTATGATGACATACTGCTTATTGATATAAAGGGGCAAGTTAAGGCCCAATTGGATATGCTGCACCCGGTAAAGAATACCGATGACCCGGTGATTGCTGAAGTGTTTCAGGGTAAGCAAGATTATTACGAAATTTGCCGTTACTCTTGTTTACGCCCGAACAAGTCGTTGTCCTCGCTTTTTCTCGCTCCGGTGAGAGCGGCAGAACGAGACGGCGGTGGCATACTGGGCTTACTGTGTTTAAGCTTTAAACTCGAAGATGAAATGGTGGTGTTGTTTAATGATTTGGGAAGTAGCAGCGAGTCGGTATTTGCGCTGCTCGATAATGCGGGGAGGGTATTGATTTCAAGCCAACCCGAACGATTAAGTAAAGATACGTTGCTTACCTTGCACGATGAAACCCAAATGCTCACGCTTAATCATCACCGCTATCTGGTTACCCGGGCGAAAACCCGCGGCTATCAGGGATACATGGGGCTAGGTTGGCAAGGATGTGTCCTCCTGCCGTTAGTGCCTGTGAGCGAAAAGCGCGAAGTGCAGCCCGCCACTGAAAAAGCAGGAGAGCGATGGAAAGGCTTTTCACCCTCGTTAAAAGGTATTCAGCGGCGATCAAAAATAGTTACGGATGATCTGAATTTGGTTGTGCTGAATGGACGAATCGCCGCAGCGCGAAGTGATGCCGACGAGTTCATCCCTATTTTGGAGGAAATCCGCAATATTGGTCGGCAAATGCAATCAATTTTCAGCGATTCCGTTGAACAATTGATGAGTACAGCACTGAGTACACACTTCAACGATTTGCGATTTGATGCAGCACTGGCTATCGACATCATGGATCGCAATCTATACGAGCGGGCAAACGACTGCAGATGGTGGGCACTCACCACAAAATTCATTGAATTACTGCCGACTGCTTTGCGCTCTGAGCCATCTCAACAAACGCTCTCCGCCATTCTGAAATACATCAACGGCCTTTACACGGTTTACACATGTATCTATTTATACGATGAACAAGGGCGAATTGTTGCTGCTTCAACTACTGATTTTAACAAGCATATTGGCCAGACTGCCGATGTGACATCGAACTGGCAGGGGGTAAAAAACATCCTTTCCCCGCAGCAGTATTGCGTGTCGCAATTTGTACCCGGCACTTACTACCATGGCCAGCACACCTATGTGTACAATGCGGCGGTTCAGCATCAGGGCACGCTGTTAGGGGGGATTGGCCTGATATTTGACAGTGCGCCTCAGTTCAGAGACATGCTGAATGACGTGGTTACTGGTAGCAAAGGCAAGCGGATTGCTGCGTATGTAGAACGAAGCGGCAAAGTGATAGGCGTGAGTAAAGGCGCGCCCTGGAAAGTGGGTGACGCGCTTTCGCTGCCAGCGTCTGTAACCGGCCAGCCCAATGGCGCCCAGGGAGCTGGCTTGTTTGAGCTGGCGGGTAAAGAGTACACGCTGGGTTACGCCGTATCCAAGGGATACAGAGAGTACAAAGTGTCTGATGATTATAAAAACGACGTGATAGCAATTGTTGCCGAGGTGAATGTCGGCGACTAACGCCGCATTGCCTCAAACAACGACGGCTCCCAGGGACGCATGGCCATTAATAACCCCATATGCGTGCGCTGGGCAATGGGCAGTCTAGAATCCTCTTCGTTTAATTCGGCGGCTTCGCGGGTGATCTGATTTAACCGACGCTGCAATATTTCAATGGATGATTGGGAGTAACGTCCCCGCAGGTAAAAGCGAAAAGTCCAGGGTTCGTTTTTTTTGGGGGCCATGAACTTCACCATCACCTCCTGTTCCATAAATCGCTCAAGCGGGCCGCCAGGGATCCACCGGAAATCCTGCGCAATGAGCAACCGATAACGATTGCCTGGGTGTAATTCAATGAGTTTCAGGCGGTCCAACTTAGCGAATAACTGAATGGCCTCGTGTTCGCTGATATTGTAGTGAGTTGTTATTTCATCAAATTGCCAGCCATCCCTCACACATACCGCCGCAAGCAGTAGCTTGGGGTTTTCCAGCAGTTGTTGTTCCTGTGATGCAGAAAGCTGCGATACTTTTTGCTGCTGCTGAGCCATCAGCATAAACACGTCGCTTAACGTGATCCCCATTAGCTCCGTAATCTGCTCAAGTCGCTCTAACGAAAAGCTCTGTTGTGAAAAACAGCGCTTAATGCTGGCCTCGCTAAGCTGAAGGGCGGATGCGATATCCCGATAGGTTAGTTCATGCTCTCTGAGCAGTTGTTTTAAAGTGGCAGTAAGCTGCTTAATTTGGCTCATAGTATTAATATTTGATACCTTGGGTGGTAAAAGATACTACATTTTTTCTATGAGTTTACAATATTTGTACTTGAAACTAATTTGATTAGGCATTCAAGCAAACCTGTAAACAAGGAAATTCATTATGAAAAAGTTAGTAGCAAGTGTCGTTATGGTGATGTTAGCCAATCCAGTTTTTGCCGATGACTCAGTAGATCACAGTGCACAGGCCAGTAAACACAGTGTGTTAGCGAGTGTTGAAGGCGTGTCGGTTGGTGCCAGTGTAGCCAGTGCTGTTGTGGCCGTGCCGTTTATTGTCACTGCCGCTGCGGTGGTTACCGTAGCCAGTGCTGCAGACAGCATGGCTGATTCGGTTCACCAGAGCCATCAAAGCAGTGAGAAAAAGCCCCTGGTTATTACCACGAAGGTAATTACCCGCGACCCGCCTCCATCGGAAGTGGTGGTTGAACAAACGGTTGTAAACCATTAATTCTTACAGTAGCGGGAGCGAATGATGCGTTATATAGCAATACTCATTACCAGCCTGACACTGTTGGTGAGTCAACCCACTTTTGCCGGTAGTCAGGCTACCGGCGAAGCTCAGTTTCCAGCCGAAGACATTGTTGCGTTTGCAAAGCAGGTTGAACAATATGCGGCTGAGCAGCAAGCGTATGCCTTTATTATTGCGCGTCAGGGACGCCCCGAAAAAGAGTTACCAGAGGGCATTACCTTTACGCACGTAGCCGTTGCGGTGTATTCCAACATTGAACTGGATAACGGCGAAGTGGTGCAAGGTTATGCAATCCACAATCTTTACCAGCGCGCAAAGGATCCGGGTCACAGCGATATTATTGTTGATTACCCGGTAGATTTCTTCTGGGCAGCAAAAGCCATGAAAGCCGGGATTATCATTCCTTCACCTGCTATTCAACAGAAATTGGTAGCGTTGATAGCGTCGGGCAAGCATCTGGCATTGCATAATCCCAACTATTCTGTAGTTGCCAATCCGCACAACCGCTATCGTCAGAATTGTACCGAATATACGCTGGATGTGTTACAGGCGGCGATCTATCAAACAGAAGACATTGATCGGATCAAAGAGAATAACAGTGCCTACTTTACCCCACAGCCTGTCAACATGAGCCGATTTAAACTGGCGATCGGTGGCATGTTTTCTGATGGCGTTACGCTGAACGATCACAAAGGGAAAGTCGCTACGGCCACATTCGGCAGTTTACAGCGCTACATGAGCAAGTACGGATTATCTGAGCAGGCTGTGATCATGCAGTCAGACGGCTCTATCACTGTGTTATAAGGATATATTATGAAACCAACCAAAGCATTTAGCATTGCCTCTGCCATCGCCCTGGCAACCGGTTCGGTGGCTTACCTGCTGGGACTTTACAACGCCACTATGATGTTAAACGAAAAAGGGTATTACTTTGCCGTTTTACTGCTAGGCCTGTTTGGCGTAGTGTCTCTGCAAAAAAGTATACGCGATAAGCTGGCGGGTATTATGGTTACCAAGCCTTATATGGTGGCTTGCGTGGCCGCTACCGCTGCCGGCATTGCATTACTGGTGATTGGTTTGGTGAATGCCGACCTGTTACTGAGTGAGAAAGGCTTTTTTGGCATGGCCTATACGCTGAGTTTGTTCGCCGCTATTGCAGTGCAGAAAAACGTTCGCGACAGTGCCGAAATACAGCCTGAATAATTTATCCGGGTTGCAATTCCATACAATCTGAACGGCTGAGCAATAGTGTCAGCCGTTCTACTGCACAGCACTACTGCTGAATTGCAGATCCGCCAACACCCAGTACATTCCCACCTGAAATAATGACAAAGCGCCTGCCATGGATAAACTTAGTGGTGTGCTCAATGTGAGTGAAAACGTGATCGCAAAGGCCGCGATAAATAAACCGACTAGTACCCAGAATGCTGGTTTCATAGAGATGTCTCCTTAACGCCATTTAATGTGATGTAAGGAGTATGAGTGAAAATATTAATTAGAGAAAACGGGACTAATCGATAGCGTTAATCTTAAAAAGCAATCAAGCCCCGCCAACAGGTGCGGGGCATGGTTACTTAAATTGATTAAGCGTAAACAGCTTTCAACGCGTTCACACAAGCATCGGTTTCTTCAGGTGTTCCCACACTGATACGTGACCAGGTGTCGTAGCCCGGCCAGGTGCGGCCTACTACTTTAATGCCTAATGCCCGCATTTTGGTTGCGAATTCTTCATGCGGCATGCCGGTGTCCATGTAAATAAAATTGCCCTGTGGGTTTTTAGCATACGGACGGCCCAACGCTTCTGCTGCCGCGGTTAACTTAGCGCGCTCTTTACTCACGTAATTGCGCATTGTATTGAGGTTTTCCAAATCTTCCATGCTGGCCATGCCGGCAACCAGACCAAGATAATTTACACCACCCATGCGCAGCGCACGACCCATTTGCTTCGCCTGTTCGGCTGGCATTATGGCGTAACCCAGGCGCTGGCCTGCCATGGCGTGAATTTTCGAGAAGGTACGACAAATAACCACGTTGTAACCGTCGGCCGCCAGTTTAGACTGAACGTTTGATGGATAGGCATCCGACATTTCGATGTAGGCTTCGTCAATAAACACCTGGGCTTTTTGCGAAACCCGCTTGGCAAACGCAGTGAGTTTTGCTGGGTCAAGCGCGCGACCGGTTGGGTTGTTAGGGTTACAAATATACACCGCAGTGGTGTCATCGGTTACCGCAGCTTCAATGGCATCTAAATCGAAGTCCATGTTAGCGTCGAGCGGCACGTAAGTGACGTCGGCACCCATAAACTCGGCGCCACGGGGAATGCCTTCGTAGGTCGCTACAGACGTAACCAGCTTATTGCCGTTTTTAGTGATCCAATCGGCGTAGCCAAACAGGATAGGTGATGAGCCGTTGGTTACTACAATCTGATCTTCCGATACGCCTTCCTGGGCGGCAATTTTTTTCACCAGCACATCCACGGTGGCATCTGCATAACGACAGAGGTTAAACAGTTCGCCCTGCATGGCTTTTACCGCTTTGGCAGAAGGACCAAACGCGTTTTCATTTGAAGAAAGACGGATTAATCCATCGTTTAAATTTGGTGTTGCCGACGGGAAGTGATCGGTTTTCATTCCCGCTGCACTTAGTTCTTTCACACTCGAATCCACACACGCTGACAACGCAGCGGCACCCGCACCAATTCCGACAGTTTTTAGCCATTTGCGGCGTGAGGAATCAACAGGTGGTAAGTTTTGCATTTCACGTTTCATAGGCTGCTCTGTTCAGGGTTATAAAGTATACGGAATATCCAGATTAATTATTAATCACAGGCAATGCAATACCCCTATATAAATCAATCAGATGAAATAGGCAGTTCAGAGCAGAGATCAGGATAAACTTACAAAAAATGCGGATAAGTTGCAGTTTAATGGTTGGGCCATTAAAAAATGTTGTGCAAAATGGAGGGAATTTGAGGGTTATGTCCGGTATTCACAGGTGAACACCGGACAGGTGACGGGGTATTATTCGTCTTCGTTGAAGCGTCCAACGATGAGTGACTCTACAGCATCCATCGCTTCTGCAGCCTGGTCGCCCTCACAAATAATATCCACCTGTTCACCCTGGTGGCTTTCAAGCATCATCAGGCCTAATACGCTGTTGGCGTTACATTCGTTATCGCCCTTTTTCACAATAATAGTGGCTGTAAACTGATTCGCTAATTGTACTAATTGCGTAGCAGCACGTGCATGTAAGCCAAGTTTGTTTACTATGGTCAGTGTTTTTTCAATACGCATTATCGGTTGAGCTCGCGGTGGCGGATTTGTACATCCGGGTGTTTATCACTAAAGAGTTTGGCTAACGTTTGCGCCACAAATACCGAGCGGTGTTGCCCGCCGGTGCAGCCTATAGCAATAGTTACATAGCTGCGGTTATTGCGTTCGAGGTGCGGCAACCAGGTGGTCAGCAAATTCTGAATTTGCCAGATAAACTTGGTAACGATGGGTTGTGATCCAAGAAATGCTTCTACCGGAGAGTCTAAACCGGTTAAATGTTTCAAATCCGGCTCCCAGTGTGGGTTGGGTAAAAAGCGCGCGTCGAACACGTAATCGGCGTCTTTAGGGATGCCGTGTTTAAAGCCGAAAGACTCAAACACCAACACTAAACGGGAACTCTTTTTGCCCAGGATCCGTTCGCGGATCAGTTCAGCCAGCTGGTGGATTGACAGATTGTCGGTGTCGATATACAAATCTGCGCGTTCGGTAACCGGGGCGAGCAGTTCGCGCTCTGCCTGGATGGATTCGGCCAGTGATTTGTTAAGCTTTGCCAGTGGATGCAAACGACGTGTTTCGCTGAATCGCTTAACCAGGATATCGTCGCTGGCATCAATATACACGATGGTCATTGTCCAGGACGAGGGCAAATAATCCAGAATTTCAACCAATTCATCCGGGTCTTTTGGCAGGTTACGCACATCAATACTTACCGCAACCTGATCGTATTCATCTACTACAGTGTGAGTAAGCGTGGGCAGCAAATTTACCGGAATGTTGTCAACACAGTAATAACCCAGGTCTTCCAGTGCGCGTAACGCAACAGATTTACCTGAGCCAGAGCGCCCGCTGATAATGATGAGTTTCATGTGTAGCCCAGTTCCTTGTTAGCCGGTTGTTCAACCATCACAGAGAGCAGCAATAACCTCTTCTTTGGTTTCGGCTCCACGAATGGCTTTGATAATATCTTTCTGACTGAGTTTACCTGCGATAGTTGCCAAAGTCTGCAAGTGGCCTTGAGTTTGATTTTCCGGCACTAATATCGCAAAGAAAATATCGACGGGCTTATCGTCAATGGCGTCAAAGTCAATAGCGGGCGTAGTCGTCACCACCACGGCGGTCACTTTGGATAAATCTGCCAGCCTGCCGTGCGGCAGTGCAATACCATTGCCAATACCAGTACTGCCTACTTTCTCCCTGGCCATCAATGCACTGAGCACTGTTTCCTTGTCGATTTCGGGACTCGTCTGAGCGGCGATATCACTGATAATTTCAAGAATTCGTTTCTTGCTATTGCACTGAACCGCACACTCGGTGCGGTCCAGGCTCACTAACGCTTGTATATTCATAAGGTTGGTGACTTAATGTTTTTTGAGCTTTTCCTTGTGCTTGATAACCTGTCTATCCAGTTTGTCTACCATGCTATCAATCGCCGCGTACATATCGGAATCTTCAGACGAAGCAAACACTTCAGCACCGCTTAAGTGCACTGTAGCTTCCGCTTTTTGACTCAGTTTTTCAACATTCAGGATCACATGCACATTGGATATGTGATCGAAGTGTCGCTCCAGTTTAGTAAATTTTGTCTCAACATAATTACGCAAAGAATCGGTAATCTCAACGTGATGACCTGAAAGATTAATTTGCATAGTTCGTCTTCCTTATATTTCAGCCTAAATGAGGCTCTTGCGTTGGTTAGACGGTGGAATCGAAAGCGATTCCCGGTATTTTGCTATTGTCCGCCGGGCAACCATAATGCCTTGATCAGCCAACAATTGAGCAATCTTGCTATCGCTGAGCGGTTTACTGGGCTTTTCTGCGGCAACCAGTTTCTTAATTAACGCACGAATTGCTGTAGACGAACATTCGCCGCCAGACTCAGTGGCAACATGGCTGGAGAAGAAGTACTTCAACTCAAAAATACCACGCGGTGTGTGCATGTACTTTTGTGTTGTCACGCGCGAAATGGTGGACTCGTGCATATCTACCATTTCTGCCACGTCATTCAGTACCATGGGCTTCATCATTTCCGGCCCGTGTTCAAAAAAGCCAAGTTGCTGTTGCACAATACAGTTTGCCACTTTCATCAGCGTTTCGTTACGCGATTCCAGGCTCTTAATGAACCATTTGGCTTCCTGCATATGTGAACGGATAAACTGTGAATCTGAGCTGTTACGCGCTTGGCGACTCATGGCCGCGTACTGCTGGTTAACGCTCAGTTTCGGTAAACTATCCGGATTGAGTTCTACCATCCATCGACCATTGCGCTTGGTCACCGACACATCCGGGATCACGTATTCAGGCTCTTTGGTAATAAGAGCACTGCCAGGACGGGGGTTAAGTGTTTGCAACAAACGCATGGCTTCACGCAAATCGTCCTCTTTTAGACGCGATTTACGCATAAGGGTTCGATAATCTTTACTGCCAAGTAAGTCGGCGTATTCGTCGATCAGCATTTTTGCTTCGTTCAGCCAGGGCGTATCTTCGGCAAATTGCTTTAACTGAACCAGAAGGCACTCCTGTGGCGTCCGTGAACCAGAACCAATCGGGTCGAACATTTGAATGCGTTTCAGTACGCATTCCACTTCGTCCATTTCTATGGGCTCATCCACATCGTCTTCAGAATTTACGCTTTGAAGAATGTCGTCCAGGCTAACCGTTAAATATCCTGATTCGTCAATTGAGTCGATGATAGCGATAGCTATAGCCCGGTCTACATCGCTGAATGGGGTTAAACGCATCTGCCAAAGCAAATGGTCCTGAATGTTGTCGGTGGTTTCACCCTGAAAAATTTGTTCGTCGTCGTTAGATGACGGGCCCGGTGCAGGGGCCGAGCCTGCTGAGTAGTATTCGTCCCAGGTGCTGTCGATGGGAAGTTCATCGGGTAATTCGTTCTTCTCCAGCGCTTCGTTGGTATCCATACTGTCGCTGCTGGTACTGGGTTGCGCCTCGTTGTCGGCATCCAGGTTGTTTCTTTCAAAGTGGTCGGTATCGCTACTTTCGTCTATTTCCAGCAGTGGATTAGCGTCTAGTGCTTCCTGAATTTCCTGCTGTAAATCCAGCGTAGAAAGTTGCAGCAGCTTAATAGCCTGCTGTAACTGCGGCGTCATGGTAAGTTGTTGACTAAATTTGAGTTGTAAAGATGGTTTCATCTACTTCTTTTCTTAACGCCCTGTTATTGGATGGGGTATTGCATCAAGCTTTTTCATATTTACCTTAACTATAGCCTGAATTGCTCACCAAGGTATACATCCTTCACTTTTTGATTACTTAAAACCTCTTCTGCGGTGCCCTGGGCTATCAGTTCACCCTGGCTCACTATGTATGCTTTCTCGCACACATCAAGGGTTTCCCGCACGTTGTGGTCGGTAATTAATATACCGATATCCCTATCCCGCAAATGCTGAATGATCTTCTTTATATCATTAACCGAAATTGGGTCAACACCTGCAAAGGGTTCGTCCAGCAAAATAAATTTGGGATTGGCCGCCAGAGCCCGGGCAATCTCTACCCGACGGCGCTCACCACCCGATAAACTCATGCCTGTACTATTGCGTATATGGTTGATATTAAATTCATCAAGCAGGGCATCGGCTTCATTCTGGCGTTCATCTGCACTTAAATCTTTACGCGTTTGCAGAATAGCCATGATGTTGTCGAATACGCTGAGTTTGCGAAAAATAGACGCTTCCTGCGGCAAATAGCCAATGCCATGGCGCGCGCGTTCATGCATGGGCTGGCGGGTTAGATCCATGTCGCCAATGCGTATGTCGCCTTTGTCCAGTGGCACCAATCCAACGATCATGTAAAACGTAGTGGTTTTACCTGCGCCATTAGGGCCGAGTAAACCTACAATCTGGCCGCTTGACACTTCAACACTAACGTCCCGTACCACCTGGCGGGATTTATAGGATTTTGCCAGGTGTTTCGCTGTGAGTACTGCCATTAGCGCTGGTCTTCCTTAGCATCGGTATCAGGTGTGGGATTCTTGGGCTTTTTGTCCTGCTTATCTTGCTTTTCCTGCTTTAATGCATCAATAGTTTGGGTGCTGAATACCGTGGTAACACGGCCAGTGCCACTGCCATCGCCTTTGGCGATCAGTTGCTCTTTTTCCATGTTGTACACAATAGAGTCACCTTTCACCACAGAGCTGTTTTGCAGTAGTTCTGCTTTGCCGGTTAGCGAGATCGTGCGGCTACCTACTTCGTAGCGAATTTCAAATGCCTTGGCTTCCACTGTGCGACCATCATCCAGCTTTTGGCGGTAAATAGCAGGCTTGCCCGTGGCAGAAAACACTTCTTTACCTTTGCCTTCAGTGGCTTCTACTTCTACCCGGTCGGCCAGAATATTCAGGCTGCCTTGTACAATTTGTACGTTGTCGATAAACACCGACTTTTTATTTTTACCGTCTAAGAATTGTGATTCAGCTTTTAGCTCTATCGGCTTTTTAAAGTCCGATTGTTCTGCATAAGCAGTGGTTGCTAACACAGCTAGTGCAGCACTAGTTAGCAGGCTGATAAGTGGTTTGTACATGTTGATTTAACTCATAAGTTTTATTCAGCAAATCGGCCGTTAATCCATTGCTTTGAATAGTAAATTCAGGTCCGGAAATCACAACGTGAGCTTCTGATACCATCGACTGTTTGTCCAGATCTATTTCCAGATAATCGGTTTCAACCCGTTGTACAAAGTCGTCCGGGTTTTTACTCACAATCACCACGTTGTTTTCTAACTGGATCATATTGTTATCGTAAAGTGTACCTTCGCTGGCCACTACCTGCCATGGCGGCTCGCCCGATGTCTGATAGATAGTATATTGCGGTGCCAGAAAGAGCACAAAGCCTAAAAACTGATAATGTTCCATTCGCGATGAAAAGACTTGTTGAATACGGTTGCCTTCTTCGTCATATATAGTGGTGGTGAGATTGCGCGCCTGGTAGGTTGGCGTAAGGGCACGGGCATCTTCATCCATTACCTGCTTGGGTGGCTCTTCCATTAAGCCGGGTAAATACAGCCCTAATGCCAGAATAAACAGGCCGGCAATAATTAATCCCAGTCGGCTCATACACTGGCCCCAAGAATGCCTTTCAATTTGCCTTTTGCCTGCAATATGGTGTCGCATACTTCCCGCACGGCACCAAATCCGCCTGGCAAGGTGGTTACCCAGTTAGCCTGCGCAATCACCTGAGGATGGGCATCTCTAACAGCAATATGCACGGCAGAATGTTCGAACATGCCGGTATCGGGCATATCATCGCCAATGGCGGCTACGTCCTGCGGTTTGATGTTGAGTTTTTTAAGCAGGGCAGCCAGTGCGTCAGCTTTGTTCTCTTCGCCCTGAATGATGTGCTGTACCGTGAGCGATTTCATGCGATTAGCCACAATGGCAGACGTTCGACCGGTAATAACAGCAACTTCCACACCGGCGTTAATCAGCGCTTTTATCCCGTAACCATCACGGGTGTGAAAGGCCTTCAGTTCTTCACCATTATTGCCCAAATAAATTCTGCCGTCGGAAAACACGCCGTCTACGTCACATACCAATAATCGCAGTGTGCGTAACTGCTTGAATTGCTTTAACGCTATCGGCCCATAAAGGGTATCAACGGTATTCATTAAATTACTCCGGCTTTTAACAACATATGCATGTTAAAGGCACCAATAGGCTGTCTGTTTTCGTTTACTACCAGTAATGCGCTGATTTTGTAGCTTTCCATCAGATTCAGGGCTTCTACAGCAAGTTCCCCTGCCTGAGACGTTTTACAGCCTTTAGTCATCACATTTGCCACTGCCGTGGCGTGAATATCTACCCGGGCATCCAGCAAACGTCGCAAGTCGCCGTCAGTAAATACGCCAAGTAATTCATTGTGTTCATTAACGATGCCGGTAAGTCCTAATCCCTTTTTGGATATTTCCAGCAGAGCCTGGGTAATGGTGGCCGAAACAGGCACTAACGGGATTTCGTCGCCTTTGAGCATAATGTCATCAACCGTGAGCAAGAGTTTTCTGCCCAAGCTGCCGCCAGGATGTGACAATGCAAAATCATCAGAGGTAAACCCTTTGGCATCCAGCAATGCAACCGCCAGTGCGTCGCCCAGGACCAGGGTTACCGTTGTGCTGGTGGTGGGAGCCAGGCCAAGCGAGCAGGCTTCCTGCTCGACACCGATGTCCAGTACTACGTCTGCATATTTTCCCAGTGTGCTGTCGGCGCGATTAGTAATAGCAATCACAGGTACATTCATGCGTTTTACTACGGGCAACAGGTTGAGTAATTCCCCTGTTTCGCCTGAATTCGAGATGGCTACCAACACGTCGTTTGAGGCCAGCATGCCCAAATCACCGTGATTGGCCTCGCCTGGGTGCATAAAAAAAGCTGGCGTACCTGTACTTGCCAGGGTGGCGGCAATCTTGTTGCCAATGTGCCCGGATTTTCCCATGCCACTTACCACTACTTTTCCCTGACACTGCATGAGCAGTTTACAGGCATTGGCAAATTGTTCGTCCAACCTGCTACTGAGCGCTGCTATCGCGTTTAGCTCGATGTCGACTACTTGTTTACCCGAGGCAATAAATTGAGCGTTTGTTGTTGTCATTATGCGAATAACCAATACTGATAGGCGAAAAAACTAAGCAGCAATAAACCGGCTTCGATACGGGTTATCTGCCGGGTTCCCCGGAAATTAAAGCTGAAGGTGAGCAATAATAATGTCATGCCGAGCATAACAAAGGCGTCCCGGTTTGCTGCGTTTTCATCCAGTAAGCCAGGCGCTATCAGCCCTGGCATACCAAGCACCGCCAATAAGTTAAAGATGTTTGAACCGATAACATTACCCAGTGCCAAATCATCCTCGCCTTTCATTACGCCAGCCACACTGGCAGCTAATTCAGGCAGGCTGGTGCCCAGGGCAATAATCGTTAAGCCAATAATAAGATCGCTCAACCCAAAATAGCGTGCTATGTAAACTGCGGAATCTACCATGTATTGTGCGCTCAGTGGCAACAGTATCAGCCCAACACCAATCCATAAAACGGCTTTGCCGGTTTCTTCCTGCGAAGGTATTTCATCGGAGGTTTCATTGATAAGTGGATCGCCTTTTTCTACCAGCAACGAAATCCACGCCATGCCAGCCAGCACAAAAATAAACAGCAGTATAAGAATAATGCCTTCGCGGGCGCTCAATTCCCCATCGTACAGAAAATAGACCGCAATAATGTTAACGGCAAGCAGAACCGGAAACTCGCGTTTAAGCGTACTGGATGACACGAGCAGCGGTTTAATCAGGGCGGTTATGCCCAGTACCAAACCGATATTGGTAATATTTGAACCAAGCGCATTACCTACGGCCGTATTTGTATTACCGCTCAACGAGGCAACCGCTGATACCACGATTTCAGGTGCAGAAGAACCCATCGCCACAATGGTTAAACCAATCATCATGGGCGATATGCCAATGTTCCTTGCCAGTGCTGAAGCACCGTATACAAACTTGTCTGCGCTCCAGCTAAGCACCGCCAGACCGACCAGGAAAATTGCGATTTGTGTTACCACGCGAAAACCTGCAATGCACCAAAAAGTGTATTCTCGCAAAAAAAAGCGCGTATTCCTATGCTTGGGTGGGGAGAAATATTGGCTTTTGCTGGTCCTATGGTTGAACACAGCAACAGATTACTCATCGTTTACATCTATTTACGATATATACCTACATGAATGTATGTAATTGGAAATTGCTGTGGTAGACTTTAGTTGAATATAAAAAGGTAGGGGGATCTGTCTCCCAACGCAGACTAACGGTTTACTTTTAATTGCCGGTAAACTGTATTGTATCGGTCCAGGTTAGCGGTTTGGTAAGCAAAGTACCTAAATTCGAGGATTTCGAATGAGTAAACCGGATCTTTCAAACAGACCGTATAAGCAAAATGCCTGATAATTTGGCCAGTTATTTGCTAACGCCTAAGCGCTAAAGCTGAGTAGAGCAAGCCCGTTAGTTATAAATTGTAACGTATTTGTGTTTAGAGGATGGCGTTGAAACAGCGTACAATCCTACGAAGGGACCGAGATTGGGCTTCTGATCTGAAATGTTAGCCATATTTCAGTCTGTAACAGGAAAAACAAACAAACATGGACTATTTAGTCAACGTAGACAATATGACCTTTTCCCGTGGTGACCGCGTGATCTACGACGGTATATCACTACGGGTACCCAAGGGCAAGATTACGGCAGTAATGGGGCCCAGTGGTATAGGCAAAACAACGTTATTGAAGCTCATCGGTGGGCAATTGCAACCCGATCAGGGAGATATCACATTTGACGGTGATTCAATTGTTCGCATGTCGCGCCGCGAATTGTATCAAACCCGCCGCAGGATGAGCATGCTCTTTCAAAGTGGAGCACTTTTCACCGATATGTCAGTGTTCGACAACGTTGCGTTTCCATTGCGCGAGCACACTAAGTTGTCTGAATCGGTAATTGCGACCATTGTCGCATTAAAGCTACATGCAGTTGGATTGCGCGGCGCAGCGCAGTTAATGCCCAGTGAATTGTCAGGTGGTATGGCGCGTCGTGCCGCGTTGGCCAGAGCCATCGCGCTGGATCCAGACCTGATTATGTACGATGAACCCTTTGCGGGTCAGGATCCTATTTCGATGGGCGTATTAGTGAAGCTGATCCGCGAATTAAACGACGCACTTAATTTAACCAGCATCGTGGTAACACACGACGTAACGGAAGTGCTGACGATTGCCGACTACATTTATATTCTGGCTGACAAGCGCATTATTGGCGAAGGTACTGCAGAGCAAATTCAGGGGAGTAAATCTGAACTGGTTCAGCAGTTCCTGCGCGGAGAAGCCGATGGTCCTGTGCCATTTCATTTTCCTGCTCCATCGTTAGAGAAAAGTTTGTTGGGAGAAGAGATTTGAATTGGATTCGTCAAATCGGGCGTACCACGCTAGACCGTGTTTCGGCAACCGGGCGTGCAGGGCTGATGTTGTTTGGTGCTCTCGTAGCGCCGCCCAGTTTTAAAAATATCCCGCTTACCATCAAGCAAGTGTACGTGGTAGGTGTGCAGTCGCTGGCTATTATTATTGTGTCAGGGTTGTTTATCGGCATGGTAATGGCGCTGCAAGGCTACACTATTCTTACCGATTACGGTGCAGAAGGCAGCCTTGGGCCAATGGTGGCGCTGTCGCTACTGCGCGAATTAGGACCGGTTGTTACAGCTCTGCTGTTTGCTGGTCGCGCAGGCTCTGCACTCACTGCAGAGATTGGTTTAATGAAAGCCACTGAACAGTTAAGCAGTTTAGAAATGATGGCGGTGGATCCGCTGCGCAGAGTCGTCGCCCCGCGTTTTTGGGCAGGCATGTTGTCGATGCCAATGCTGGCGTTAATTTTCTCTGCGGTAGGTATTTTGGGCGGCCACCTGGTGGGCGTCGACTGGTTAGGTGTTGATTCGGGCAGCTACTGGTCAATTATGCAGGCAACGGTCGACTGGGACAAAGATGTCATAAATGGGGTCATAAAAAGCCTCGTGTTTGCCTTAGTTGTGACCTGGATTGCCATATTTAAAGGTTATGATTCGATACCAACATCCGAAGGTATCAGTCAGGCCACCACGCAAACCGTGGTGTTCTCATCATTAGCAGTTTTGGGGCTGGATTTTGTTTTAACCGCCCTGATGTTTGGTATCGAGTAGGGGAAAGTAATGAACCGATATAAAACGGAATTAATGGTCGGCGTATTTGTGGTAATGACCATTGCAGCTTTGTTATTACTGGCACTTAAAGTGGCCAATCAAACCGTAGTAACAGACGGTAATACTTATACCCTCTATGCCAAATTCGACAATATTGGCGGATTGAAAGTGCGCTCACCGGTAAAAGTAGGTGGCGTAGTAATAGGCCGGGTAAGCAGCATTAAGCTGGACAGTAGCGATTATAGTCCGGTGGTTGAACTAACCATTCAGGCTGAATATAACGCGTTTCCGGAAACCAGCTCGGCGTCTATTCTGACATCTGGCTTACTGGGTGAGCAATACGTCGGATTCGAGCCTGGTTTTACCATCGAAGGGGTTGAGAATCTGGCGAACGGTGACTATATCGAGGACACCAGTTCAGCTTTAGTGCTGGAAGAACTCATCGGTCAGTTTCTGTTCAGCCGCAGTAGTGAAGAATAATACTTGCTTACCCGGTCTGGTAAGTAAGTCGCAAGCAGTTTAGTTAGGAGAGTGAAGTTGAAAATCAAGTTAGGCGTTGTGTTTACGTGCTTATTAATGATGGTGTTGCCCGCCGCAGCACAACAAGCAGGCATAGATACGCGTAATCCGTATGTAATGGTTGAGCAGGTTGGGAACCGCACGTTCGAACGCATGAAGAGTTCGAAAGAGCAAATCCAGCAGAACCCGGAATTACTGCGTACCATTATGGAAGAAGAGCTGTTGCCCTACATTGATTATCAATACAGTGCCTTTAAAGTACTGGGCAAGCACTTTGATTTTAAAAATGCCGATAAAGATAAACTCATTGAGTACATCCGTGTGTTTCGTCAGTACCTGATCACCAGTTACGCCGACGCGCTGAGTTATTACGATGATCAGGAAGTGATTTTTGCCCCTGAGCAGGACTTTGACGGTGATAAGAGCGCAACGGTACGCGCAGTGATCCGCGACGGCAACCGTCCGGATATCAGTGTAGCGTTTAAGGTGCGCAAAAGTGGTAAAGCTGATGAATGGAAAGCCTACGATATGGTGGCTGAAGGCATTAGCATGCTGCAGAACGAAATTAAGCAATACGAGCCGGTTATTCGCACAGAAGGCATTGATAAAGTAATTGAAATCATGCGTGAACGTATTGAAAAACCCATGCAACTGAAAAGTCTGGATGATATCTCCGGCAACAAAGGTGATAAAGCATGAGTACTGTCTCAGTGATCGCCTTGAATGGCGCACTGGATCGCCAGAGCCTGACCAAAGACTGGTGGGCATTGCTTAGCAATGCCGACAAGCAGTCTTACCGTCAGGCTGGGGCCTGTACCTTTGATTTTAGTCAGGTGGAGCGGGTCGACAGTGCCGGTTTAGCGTGGACAATCAATGCAATCCGGGATGGCAGAGCACAAGGGATTAAAATAACCCTGTGCAACCTTCCTGAAAAAATGCTTAAATTAGCGAAAATCAGTGAAATCGATGCGTTTCTGCCTGTGCAAAACGCCACACTATCGCAATAGAGTCTATGGACATCAAAGAAATAGAAACCCTTTTGAAAGACAGCCTTAACCTTGCCGAAGTTTACGTAAAAGGCGAAGGTTCTCACTTCAACATCATTGCCGTAAGCGATGCGTTTGCTGACATGAGTCGCGTTAAGCGCCAGCAATTCGTTTATGCGCCACTCAATGCGTTCATTGCCGATGGTTCGATGCACGCTGTATCGATTAAAACCTTTACCGAAAAAGACTGGAAACGCGAACGCCAGTTTAATCTTCCGCAGTAAACACCCCAGGAACAGGTTGTGGACAAACTAATAATTAAAAAAAGCCCGCCTTTGGCCGGTGATGTGGTGATCTCTGGAGCTAAGAATGCAGCGCTACCGCTGCTGATGACCAGCTTACTCACGTCTGAGCCTTGTCGTTATACCAATGTACCGGCGCTGCGCGACATCAACACTACCGTTGCGTTGCTAAAAGAGCTGGGAGTGGGAGTAGCGGAAGATGAAAAGAATACTGTTACGTTACACGCCGAAACATTGACAAGCGATACGGCGAGCTACGAACTGGTGCGCACCATGCGCGCATCCATTCTGGTTTTAGGGCCATTACTCGCTCGTTTAGGTACCGCTAATGTATCCTTGCCAGGCGGTTGTGCAATTGGCGCTCGTCCGGTGAACCTGCACCTTGCAGGGCTGGAAAAAATGGGCGCGCACATTAAAGTGGATGAAGGCTACGTAAAAGCCAGTGTAGACGGACGCCTGAAAGGGGCTCGTATCTTCATGGATATCGTAAGTGTGGGTGCCACCGAAAACCTGATGATGGCCGCCGCGCTGGCTGATGGTGAAACCGTTATTGAGAATGCCGCACGTGAGCCCGAAATTGTGGATTTGGCCAACTGCCTCAACAGCATGGGCGCGAATATCACTGGTGCGGGCACCGATAAAATCCGTATTCATGGTGTTGAATCGCTGCACGGCTGCGACTATCGCGTGTTACCGGATCGCATTGAAACGGGTACTTACCTTGTTGCAGCCGCGGTTACTGGTGGTCATGTGCGTTGTCTGAAGGCAGCGCCAGACACATTGGACGCCGTGCTTTCTAAATTGCAACAGGCAGGTGCGGAAATCACCACAGGTGACGATTGGATTGAACTGGACATGCGCGGCAAAACCTTGTCGGCAGTGAAAGTGAAAACAGCCCCCCATCCGGGCTTCCCCACTGATATGCAGGCGCAATTTGTCGCCCTTAATGCGGTTGCAAAGGGCACGGGGGTGATCACCGAAACCATTTTCGAAAACCGGTTTATGCACGTGCCTGAACTTCAGCGCATGGGCGCAGAAATTGAGCTGGAAACCAACAGTGCGGTAAGCAAAGGTGAGTCTAAGTTAAAAGGCGCCCCCGTTATGGCAACAGACTTACGCGCTTCTGCCAGTTTGATCATTGCCGGGCTGGTTGCTGAGGGTGAAACCCACATTAGCCGTATCTATCACCTTGATCGAGGCTACGAAGCTATCGAACAAAAGCTGGGTGGTTTAGGTGCTATTGTTACCCGCGCCAGCGAGTAATTTCGGCCAGGAATCGCAAAGCGATACCCCATCCGTCGTCCCGGAAAGTACGAAGTACTTATCCGGGATCTCATCGCGGGTAATTTGAAATCACAGCCTTTTCACGTAGGTCCCGGCTCGGAGGCCGGAAAGACGGTGCTAAGACGGTGCTACTGCTGGGGAACAATCAGTTCTGCAACGGTAACTTGCATGGTGATGGTACGGGCATTGCGGCTAATTTCCATTTCAAGCACTGTACCGGGCTTTGTTTCTGCAATCATATCCAGTGTTTTTGATGCACTTTCAAGGCGTATTCCATCTATTGCCATAATCACGTCACCGGGCTCTAAACCGGCAATTGAAGCTGGCGAGTTTTGCGCTACTGCTTTCACTTCAATGCCTGGTCGTCCCCGGAGTTCTTCACCTACGAAACCTAACTGGCCGCGGGTCACCTTGCCATTGGTAATAATGTCGTCCATTACGCGCTTCGCCAATTCGTAGGGCACGGCGAAGTTGATACCGTCGACTATGTACGTGCCACGGCGTTCATCACGAACCTGGAAGTTGGCATTGGTAATCCCAACCAAATAGCCATTACTGTCTACCAGAGCGCCGCCTGAGTTACCCTGATTAAGCACTGCATCAGTTTGAATAAAATCCACAAAGTTAGAGAGCCCGGTACGCCCGGCTCGGCTTACAATTCCCTGAGTAATGGTCTGGCCCAGGTTGTAGGGGTTACCTATCGCCATGACTACATCGCCAACGCGTAAATCGGTTTCGTCCATTTGCGGGATCACGTGCAGATTGTCTTCATTTACTTTTAATACCGCGAGGTCGGTGAGCTGGTCGGTACCCACAATTTGCGCTTGCGCAACACGGTTATCCTGCAGCGCCACAAAAATACTATCGGCGTCTTTAATGACGTGATTACAGGTAATGATATAGCCGGATTTAGTCATGATCACGCCGGAGCCCAGGCTGGTGCGTTGGCGGGGTTGATAGTAATTGTTCGGACTATTTTCAATGCTCACACTGTAGATGTTTACCACTGCCGGCGCAGAGCGACTCAGCGCAGAATAATAGGTTTCCCGGCTGGCGGCGGGCGATGTAGAAGAAAACCAGTTTTCACCAAAACCAGCCCCACGGCGTAAATCGGGCACGAGTAAGAGGATAAGCGCGGCTACCACCAGGCCCAGAAATACGGAACGAAATATAAAAACTAAAAACTGCCTGCTCGACACAATCTTTCAAATTCAGGTTGGGGGATATGAATGATATCCAAGGCATTTATAACAATGTGATTAGGATAGCATTTTACGCTTGCTCTGTGCACAAATAAAAAAACGGTGGCTGTTGTTACAGCACACCGTTTGAATTGTCTCTTTTCTGCAAGCCTGGGCTTAGTGCGTGAGACGGCCGCCCGTGACTACCGTTAGGTTAGCGAATCACCAGGTAAAGCGAGGCGTTACCACGACGCACGTTTAAGGCAAATACGCCTTTGGCACCGTCCATTATTTCGCGTAACTCCATCACGTTAGTGATTCGGCGGTTACCAACACTCATGATAACGTCGTCTTTTTGCAGGCCAATGCGGGCTGCAGGGGAATTTTCCTCTACATTACTCACAGCAACTCCAGCGTTGCCGGCTGCATCTTCACCGTTTACCAGCGTTGCACCTTCAAGTGCAGGATGAATTTGCTTCGCAACTACTTCAGTCTTAGCGGCGTCGTCCAGCACAACCTTGCGTTTCAAACGCTCGCCTTTGCGAATTACAGTGAGTTCTACCTCAGCACCCGCACCCATACTGGCAATCTTGGCTCGCAACTCAGCAAAGCTGGTCAGGTCTTTGCCGTTTACGGCAATGATGATATCACCCGCCTGAATACCGCCTTTATCTGCTGCAGAATCCGGCTGAACTTCACTTACAAACGCACCTTTGTTGAACTCGGAGTTCATAGCTTCTGCCAGACCCGCATCTACGTTGCTGCCAATAATACCTAACTGACCACGACGCACTTCGCCAAATTCAACAATTTGATCTACCAGACTCTTCATCATATTCGCTGGTATGGCAAAACCAATACCTACGTTTCCGCCATTCGGCCCGAAAATCGCCGTATTGATACCCACCAGTTCTCCGTGCAGGTTTACCAGTGCGCCACCAGAGTTACCGCGGTTAATGGCTGCGTCGGTTTGAATAAAGTCTTCATAACCGCCAATGTTCAGACCCGACCGTCCGAGCGCACTGACAATGCCTGATGTAACGGTTTGCGATAAACCAAAGGGGTTGCCAATTGCCACTACAAAGTCACCCACACGCACGGCATCGGAATCTGCCAGCGGCAGTGCGGTTAAATTATCGGATTCGATTTGCAGAATAGCGATGTCGCTTTGTTCATCGGCGCCTAATTTTTTGGCGATAAACTCGCGGCCATCAGTAAGCTTAACGGTGATTTCATCAGCATTAGCCACTACGTGCGCATTGGTAACTACGTAGCCCTTCTTGGCGTCAATGATGACACCTGAGCCCAAACCACGGAACGGTCGCTCCTGCACCTGCTCAGAGGGGCCGCCAAAGAAGTAACGGAACATTTCAGGCACCTGCTGTCGTGAGGTTTGGGTACCTTCTACCGCAATACTCACCACAGCCGGCATTGCCTCTTCCAGCATTGGAGCCAGAGTGGGCACTTCTTTTTTACTATCACCAAAGAAAGGAAGAGCAGCTTGCGTTGATACCGACATACCAAGGGTACTTACAACCATACCCGATACCAATACAAGCTTTCGAAAAGACTTATTCATAGACACATAACTCCTAGTCTCATTGCGTTCTTGCAACTACCTACCCAAAGACTATGTGACTGTTGGAAAAGTTCCGTATCTTAGTCTTTGTCTGCGGCAGATGGCGTACTGGCGCCGACAAACAGACCGGAACTTTGACCTGCGAAGTCACGGGGTTGGGTGTCACTGTTCGCAGTTTGTTTAACTCTATCTGAACCTTTTAAGTTGTTGCGTAAATACGCGGTAGTGTGCTCACCATAAAACGGTACCGCCGGTACGGCATCACTGTCGTCAGTTTCCAGCAAGGTCTCGTAATCCGCTACACACTGTTTAAGGTCAGAACACTGTTTTTCAAGTCCTTCAATTGATTGTTTTACCTGAAACAAATGATGCTGTGCCTGTTGAGCCAATAATTCCTTCAGCGCTTTTTCAGCGGCTGCATTCGCTTTTACTGCGCCTTCCTGAGTAAAAATATAACGGGCTACAAAAAATCCGACAATTAAACCAATTACCAGCATTGCTAAGGAAATAACCACTTCCATTTTTTTCTCCAATGTTTCAAAAACCGGAACCTGATTAGACTAGAGGGCTCCGGAAACTGCTAGTGCAACATCTGCCGCTGCTCATGCTGACTATAGCAAGAACTGCGTCATTTTGCTCAGACAGTTTGTGGCAAAATGTATCTTGCGCCCATTATCACGTATGCGCGGTGAGGATGCTACCCATGTTGAACAGACCGCCTAAAATAACGTCGCTGAATTGGTATTCAGCCTGAATTCGGGGCATAATTGCGCTTTTAAAGCGCTAATCTAATTTCGTGGTACTCGGGAGTAAATCAGGCGATGACGCCGTGGGAAAAATACCAACAAGACCTTACACGGGACGATTTTAAGTTCGACCCGGCACAAGAAAATGCAGTACGGGAATTGCAGCGCTTATACGACGACTTAATGTTACAAGGGATGCCCAGGTCGTCCCTGGCTGCAAAAATGAAATCCATATTTGGGGCTAAATCCACCGCGCATTCCAGCATAAAAGGCATCTATTTTTATGGTGGCGTAGGCCGTGGCAAAACATACCTGGTGGATACCTTCTACCACTGTTTGCCGTTTGAAAAGAAAATGCGTGTGCATTTTCACCGCTTTATGCACCGGGTGCACGATGAGCTGAAGCTGCTGGGCGGTAAACAGGATCCCCTGAAAATCGTTGCAAAGAAACTGGCCGACGAAACGCGCATCATATGTTTTGATGAGTTTTTTGTATCGGACATTACCGATGCCATGATATTGGGTACCCTAATGGAAGCCTTGTTTGCGCATGGTATTGTACTGGTTGCTACGTCGAATATCGTGCCCGACGAACTGTACCGCAATGGTTTACAGCGCGCCCGTTTCCTGCCCGCTATTGCATTGATCAACGCCCAGTGCAATGTAGTTAACGTAGACAGCGGTATCGATTATCGTCTGCGTACCCTGGAACAGGCCGAAATATACCATTATCCGCTGGACGAAGAAGCCACGCTGAATTTACATGCTTATTTTGGTCAGTTAGCGCCGGATGAAGGCACAGAGGGCGATAAAATCGAGGTTAATCACCGTATGCTGCAAACCCTGCGCGATGCAGACGGTGTGCTGATGATCGACTTCAAAGAATTATGTGAAGGACCGCGCAGTCAGTCAGACTATATTGAATTGAGTCGTTGCTATCACACGGTATTACTGGCCAATGTAAAACAAATGGGTCAGAACAACGACGATACCGCCAGACGGTTTATTGCCATGGTAGACGAATTCTATGAGCGACACGTTAAACTGATTATGTCTGCTCAGGTGGCATTACCGCAATTGTATACCGAAGGCAGGTTAAGTTTCGAGTTCAAACGTTGTCTGAGTCGCCTGCAAGAAATGCAGTCACACGATTATTTGGCCAAAGAACACTTACCATAATCACTAAAAATCGGTAAACTCGGGCCTTTTACAAAACGCCGACACCAGAAAGTCAGAAAGCAGAGATAGTTAAAATGGGAAGAGCATTTGAAGTAAGAAAGGCGGCCATGGCAAAAACCGCCGGCGCCAAAACCAAGGTGTATTCAAAATACGGTAAAGAAATTTACGTGTGTGCGAAGAACGGCGGTGCCGATCCCGACACCAACCTGTCGTTACGCCGTTTAATGGATAAAGCCAAGAAAGATCAGGTACCTGGTCACGTTATTGAAAAGGCCATCGACAAAGCCGCCGGCGGCGCAGGTGAAGATTTCGTACCAGCCCGTTATGAAGGATTTGGGCCGGGTAACTGTATGGTGATCGTTGATTGTTTAACCGACAACAACAACCGCACCATTACCGACGTGCGTAACTGTTTCACTAAAACCGGTGCTAAAATTGGTGCACCCGGAGCGGTGTCACATATGTTCGACCATCAGGCTATTTTTGTGTTTGATGGTGAAGACGAAGACGCGGTACTTGAAGTATTAATGGAAGCTGACGCTGACGTAACTGAAGTGGAATGCGAAGACGGTAAAATTTCCGTTTACGCACCTAATACCGAGTTTTTCAAAGTAAAAACGGCGTTACTGGAAGCGTACCCTGAACTGAACTTCGAAGTAGAAGAAATCACCTTTGTGCCTCAAACCAATGTGGATATCAGCGCAGACGACATGCCTATGTTCCAGAAATTCATGGACATGCTGAACGACTGCGACGATGTACAGGACGTTTATCACAACGCGATTACGCCAGACGCAGCAGAGTAATAATAACGTCGATATCCCGGGCTTCGAGCCGGTTTAAAAATGACGTATTCCCGGGCTTGACCCGGGACCTACCCCAAAGGCTGTGATATCAAAAAGATCCCGGACAAATGCTGCGCATTTTCCGGGAAGACGGGGCGGGTAGTAATGCGCTCATTATTCACTCCTCTAAGCCGGGTTAAAAATACCACCTTTCCGGTCTCCGAGCCGGGTAAAAATGACGTCTTCCCGGGCTTGACCCGGGACCTACCTCAAAAGGCTGTGATGTCAAAAAGATCCCGGATATCGCTGCGCGATTCCGGGAAGACGGGTAGGATTAGTAATGCCGTCATCCAGTTCCACGACCTGAGTTAAAAACACCGGCTTTCCGGTCTCCGAGCCGGGTTAAAAATGACGTCTTCCCGGGCTTGACCCGGGACCTACCTCAAAAGGCTGTGATGTCAAAAAGATCCCGGATATCGCTGCGCGATTCCGGGAAGACGGGTAGGATTAGTAATGCCGTCATCCAGTTTCACGACCTGGGTTAAAAACACCTGCTTCCCGGCCTCCGAGCCGGGTTAAAAACATCGTCTTCCCGGGCTTGACCCGGGACCTAGCCGAAAAGGCCGCGATTTCAAACAAACCACCATTTCAAAGCGCAGGAATAAAATCATTATCTTCAAACGCATCCTGAATAAATTTCACGAATACACTTAAACGCATTGCCATATGTCGATTGGGTGGATATATCAGTGAGATTAGCAGTTTGTCTGGTTGATAAGCCTCCAATATGGGCACAAGCGTACCATTGGCTATAGCATCCCCCACAATAAAAGTAGGTAGTAGCGCGATGCCTTGCCCCTTCAGGGCAGCGTGCTTGAGTACGTCACCGTTATTCGAGCTTAGTACGCCATTAATTTTTACCCGCATCGGGGTGCGCTGATGCATCAGATCCCAGTAATTCCCATGCAGTAAATTGCCGTATTGCAGGCAAGGTAACTTGGTGAGTTGGGACGGCTCAACAGGTTTACCATAGCGTGTTAAAAAAGCAGGAGAGGCGACCATGCGCCGCGACGTATAGGTAATGTCGTGTTCAATTAAGGCAGGATTGGTCTCTGGCAGTCCAATGCGAAGTGTTACATCAAACTGATTCGATAACGGATCACGCTTTTCATCCGATAGTTCCAATTGAATACGGATATCGGGGTACTGCCGCATAAACGCCAACACCGCAGGCGTAAGGTGTGATAACCCAAACGACATCGGCGCATTAACCTTAATCACTCCACGCAGGCCGGTATTCCCTTGTAACAGTTGCGTTTCGGTATCGTGCAGGTTATCCAGCAGCGGCACTATGTTTTCCAGGTAAGCTAATCCTGTGTGGGTAAGTGATACCCGCCGGGTAGTGCGGTTAAACAGGGTTACCTGTAAATGATCTTCCAGCCATAACACCTGGCGGTTTAACTGAGAGCGCGATAAACCCAGTAGTCTGGCTGCAGCAGCAAAACTACCTTGATCAGCCACCGTTACAAAAGCGCGCATCGCGGTGAGTTTGTCCATCATCTACTCTTATTGTTGTGTAATGTGCAACAGTGTAGCGCTTGGTTGATGTATTGTCTCTTTTTAAGGTGTTGCTAAACTCACGCTATCTGATTTGAGGAGAGTTAATATGAAAATTCGTGACGCGAACGCACGGGGTGATGTAAATATCGGTTGGTTACAATCAAAACACAGCTTCTCATTTGGTCATTATTACGATGCGAATCATATGGGACATGGCCCGTTGCGGGTTATTAATCAGGATACGGTACAGCCCGGTGGTGGCTTTGGTGAGCACGGCCATGCAAATATGGAAATTATTTCCTATGTGTTGAGTGGCGCATTGGCGCACAAAGACAGCGAAGGCAATGAGTCGGTGATCCGTCCTGGTGATGTACAGAAGATGACGGCAGGCACGGGTATTCGTCATAGTGAATTTAATCACAGCCGCAGTGATACCGTTGAGTTTCTGCAAATTTGGGTGGTACCCAATAAGAAAAACGTGGCCCCTGGCTATGTTCAACAAAACATTCCGGCACTGGCTGAACCAGCAAATGAGCTTACTTTAATTTTCAGCGAATCGGGCAAAGGAAATTCCTTACCCTTGTATCAGGATGCTGATATTTTTGCTGGCAGATTAAAAGATAATACGGTATGGGAACACGCGTTACCGACATCACGTATTGGCTGGTTGCAGGTAATTAGCGGCAGCGCCACGGTAAATGGTAGCAACGTTGGCGCAGGTGACGGGGTGGCGTTTAGTGCGGGTGAACGGGTCAAACTGTCTGACACACAAGGGTTTCATGCCTTGTTTTTTGATATGAATAATGGCTGATTAGCTGTGTATGCGAATGAATATTAAAAAAGGTGAGCAAGTGCTCACCTTTTTTATAACGTATGTTTTTAAAGCGATTGAATGATCACGGTGTGAGGTGATGTGTGCTCATACCGCAGTGGAAAATTGTCAGCCAGCGCAGCCAGTAAACCGTCGATATCATTGGCATTAAATAACCCTGCAACCTGAATATTGGCCAGCGAGGCATCTCCTAACTGAATGGACAGGGTGGTGTAACGAGACACTTCACGTACGACATCAGCCAGTGATTCTCCGCGAAAAATAAGTTTGCCGGTTTGCCATGATACGCCGGCGTTGAGCTCTGCTTCGTCCACTCTGCGCACGGTTTTAACAGGTTCAGACAAGGTCGTCCGATGTCCTTGCGAAACCGACAGCGAGTTACCAGGCAGACGCACATCAACCGACTCTCTTAGTGACGTTATCGGTGCAGATTGTTGAGCTACCCGCACACGTCCTTCTGTCACCAGCAAGTCCAGCGTGTTATTCACCCATTCTACATTGAACGCGGTGCCTACGGCCTGAATGATTTGACCATCCGCAATCACACTCAATGGGCGACGATTATCTTTGGCAACCTCGATATGCAGTTCACCCTGCTTTAATTCAATGAGTCGTTGATGATCCGTGTAGGTAACAGCCACCTGAGTATTGGTATTTAAGGTTAATTTACTGCCATCGCTTAATATTAATTCGCGCATTTCGCCCACCTTGGTACTTAATGCATTTTCAAATTGAACGGTAGCAATAGATTGCGATGGCGGTTGCCAGGCACTTAGTCCCAACCAACCCAGCAACGCCACGCAAAGAAACGATGCAGCAATAGCCACTGGGCGCATTACACTGCGCTGTGAGCGCGGCGCCGGGACTATTTCTGCTAATTTACTCAGTACTTCCATTTTGTCCCACAAGGCGGCAACTTCAAGAAACGTATCCTGGTGCACCGGGGTTCTCAGCCAGAGTTTAAGTGCGGTTACGTCCTGTTGAGACAAGCCGTTATCCAGTTTCACCAGCCAACGGCTGGCCTCATCCAGAATGCGGTCATCGCCGTGTAACGGCACAACATTGTTGCTGCTGTGTTCAGCCATGATTATTACTCCGCACACTGGCAGCCATATCTTCGCTCTGTTGTACTTTGCGCATATGCACGGTACAACGTTTAATGCCTTCAGCTATATGCTTTTCCACTGTTTTTTCACTTATACCTAATTCTGATGCAATGTCTTTTTGTGTGTGCCCGTATACTTTCTTTAGCACAAATGCCCTGCGGCACTGTGGTGGAAGCAGCCGAACGGCATCGCAAAAATGCGCAAATTCCTGTTGGCTGGCCATTTGCCTTGTTGTTTCATCCTCAAGGTCATTTTGCTGGCTGTCCAGTTCATCGATTGCTTCAATCGCATCATCAATTAATCTTATATCAGCGCGTTTAAGGTGGTCATAAGCAAGATTACGCGCCGTTTTATATAAAAATGAACGGGGTTCCCGTATGTGACTGGTATCCTTTACCTGGCACAGTCTTACGTAGGTGTCCTGTAAAATGTCATCCACTTCTTTTGGCGGCACTATACGCGACAGCATTTTGGCAATGCCGTTGCGGGCCGTCATGTAGGCGTTGTGAATAGTACTATCAACAGACATTTTCATTATTATTATGTGGCTTTTACTCTATAGACGAACACGGATTGTATTTCCCCCACTGCATTATAGATAAAATTGCAGGAAGTCGTGAAATATCCATATTGTTAATAATTTGTGATTCGTTCTTTACAGTTACCCCACACCTAATATAGGGTTGTGTCCGAAAATTGACACCCGCCAGCACGACATGGCAGGGAAATAGAAAGTTGGGTAAGATTGGTAATTTTGTGGCGAACATGAGCCTAATTGCAGTAAACGGATGGTAAAATTGAAACGTGTTGATGGCTTTATTCTGGCGCCCGTTGCAATGGCAGTTTGTCTGGTTTTACCTTCATCCTTGCAAGCTGAGGGTTTACCGGCCAATGATCAACAATCGCACACTATTGCTTTTAAAATTTCACATCAGTTTGCTGATGAAGCACTGATAGCGTTTGCCAACCAGGCCGGGCTCACTATTGTATTCCCTTACAATAAGGTTCGCCATGCCCGGGCTAATGCCATTGAGGGCAATTATACGGTTGAGCAGGCAATTACACTGCTATTGGACGGCACAGATTTAATTGCTGAAGTCAGTGAGTCCGGACGAATCAAAGTGTCACTCAAACAGGAGAGTCATAACACTTCTGGTATTTTCAATTGGATCTCCACATTTTTCGCCAGACAAAATGATTTACTTAGTGTGCCGGTAAATGATGAACAGCAACTGGTTGAATACATTGAAGTTCGTGGTTTGCGGGCAAGAACGGCACAGTCTCTGGCAATTAAACGCGACTCCGATTATTTATTGGAAACCATACAATCTGTAGAAATGGGTAAATTCCCTGATCAAAACCTGGCAGAAGCATTGCAACGCGTATCGGGCGTTGCCATTGATCGCGCCGAAGGTGAAGGACGTTATGTTACCGTGCGTGGCTTTGGCCCTGAATTCAACCGGGTTATGATCAACGGCCGGCAACTGGCAACCGATAGTCTTGGACGAGAGTTCAGCTTCGATACGCTGGCATCAGAGTTGGTGAGCAATGTTACCGTATACAAACAAAACCAAGCATCTCAACAGTCAGGTGGTATTGGTGCCACCATTGATATTATCACCGATAAACCGTTGTCGTATCGTGGAATGCGTGCCGCAGGCAGCGTAGAAATGCAATACGACGACAATGCCGACCAATGGACGCCCCAGGGCTCAGTATTGTTGCGCAATACGTTTATGGATCACAAACTCGGGGTGTTGTTGTCGCTTACCCAATACCAGCGCGATGCCCGTATCGACGAAGCCCAAATCGATGGCTGGCTGGTGAATACCAATGTACCTGCCTCTTCGCTTAGCCGCGAAACTGACACCCTCTATGTGCCCCGGAACTACGATCAGCGGGTACGTTTTGACGATCGTTCCCGCACTGGCGGCACGCTGGTATTGCAATATCGCCCCAATGCAGATTTAGACATTACTGCAGACTACCTGGGCTCGCGTTTTAACGTTAATACCTCCGCCACTTCCATGGGCCATTGGTTTACGTCCAGTAATTTGGAAGCCGTTGAGCTTGATGGCAATGGTACCGCTGTAAAATTTTCACAACAGGAAGGTCATGCCACTGATTTTCACGCTCGTACCTTTAACCGTGATAGTTCGCTGCACGCAGGTGGTGTAAATATTGACTGGCAGGTAAATGACTATTTCTCGCTTAACAGTGATATATCTGTGTCGCGTGCTACGTCTCAGGATAAACGCGGCGACGGTAATGCATTGTCACTGATTGGCTATTTAAACCGCTCTACCTTTGATCACACTCAAGGACTGGTGTTGCCCTCGATCTACGGCTTTCAAACGGCTAATCCATCACAGGTTAATGCTGATGGAGATGTATTGGGGGTTGGTGATTACCTTGATCCTGCAAATGGCCGCTCACATGTAATGCTTAAGCGAGGGTGGGATGTCAGTGACACCGTGCGGCAATGGAAAGTGGATGGCCGATACTTGTTAAACAATCATGGCTTAACACAACTGGATTTTGGCTGGCGTATGGCCGATCAGGAGAAGCAAAATATCCGATATGATAATGAGTTAAATGCCCGGCATTGTGCATTCTGCGGTTATTTTGATACGCCTGATATTCCCGACAGCTTTCAAAGTATGTTTAATGCGGGTGATCATTTTCTGGACCAGGTAAGTGGTCACGACGGCATCCCCCATCAATGGCTTCGCCACGATGGCCCACAGTTATTTGCCTTTCTTGAAGACGCTGGAGGTGTTGATTTAAGTGCAGTTAAGCGCAATAACTCTTTTGTAATCAATGAAAAAACATATGCACTTTACGCCGACCTAACCTATGAATGGGATTTTTCCTCTCTCTATGTGGTGGCGCACACGGGTTTGCGGCTTGCCCACACCGACGTGGCTGTATCCGGGGTAAATGAGCAACTGGATTCACTGGTGATCCTGGACAAAACCGAGCTTGCCCCTATCACAGGAGCTGCATCCCCGGTAGATTATGCTCAGTCGTATACAAACTGGCTACCCAGTATTCAGGTGAAGGCAACTTATCGTGATAAATGGGTAATGCGGGGGGCTTATTCTCACAGTATTACACGGCCTACGTTGTCTCAGATGACACCCGGTATAACCTTTACCACCACCCGGCAAGGCGGAGATTTACGGGCCTCGGTAGGTAACCCGCTATTGCAACCGTTCGAATCGCGCAATCTGGATGTGGCGTTGGAATTTTACTATCAGAAAGACAGCTATCTGGCCGCTGCCGCTTACCGCAAGTACGTGGATAACTTTATTTTAAGCGCTAATCAGGATGTGCCATTCCCAGGCGTTACCGACCCGAGTACCGGCGACGATCCCAATGCGCCGGACAGTGCAGACAGCACCGCCGTGTTTGACATTGTGAGTCCGATAAACGGGCAAACCGCCATGGTCGACGGTGTTGAACTGAGCTGGCAGCATGCCTTTGGCGATACGGGGTTTGGTGTTCAGGCCAATGTAAGTGCGGTAAGTAGTAACGCCGAACTCGACAAGGACGATGTTAAAACCAAGTTTGCCCTCACTGGTTTGTCGGGGGCGGGTAATCTGGTGCTGTTTTACGAGAAAGGGCCACTGCAATGGCGAGTGGCCTATAACCGACGCGGTGGCTTTTTACAGTCTCTGGTGCAGCCGCAAAGTAACGAACCTACGTTTGTAAACCCCTATCAACAGTGGGATGTAAGTGCATCCTATCAACTCAGCGGCCGCGTTTCTGTTTACGCGGAAGGAATTAACCTCACTAACGAAACCGTGCATAAACACGGGCGCTTTAATAATCAGTTATTACTGGTTCAGGATTCTGGAACACGTTATGTTATCGGTGTTCGTGCTACCTATTGAGCCTGTGATTTACCAATCGTAATACAACAATTCGCCGTTAACCGCCCTCTGGAGGGAACGTTACTCAAGCCACTTCCCACCTGAATGCACCCCGAATGAAATACGTTGGCCGGGTAGAATATAGCCCGGTTATAGATCGCATCCACTTTATCCGTTTGGTCAAACAGTGCTGTTGATCCTTGAATGTACTCGGCAGGTGGCAGCCCAACTGTGGTGGCCTGGGTTTTAAGGCATTGTATATAACGGCTGTGTTCTGATGTATTCACACGCTCCAGTGCGGTTTCTTTATGGCGGTAAAAGGCGGTCCCGTCTTTGGGGTTATCAAACAGGTAATGCACCATCGCCCATTCGTTATTTATCGTCGTGTCGACATGCGGAATACGCTGAATGGGCAACAAGGCATCCGGTGAGGCGGTTGCCATAGAAAACTGTGCAAACGATACAGAAAACGCATTGTCGTTTTCTACAGCAAGCCAGAGCACCGCCGGCAGGGCACTACGTAGAAAGGCTATGTAGTGCCCGGGCAGCGGTTTTCTAACACCAGGGTAGAAATCGTCTAATTTGCCAAACGGCTGGCCTTCCCCTGCCGCCTCCACTAAGGCGTCGGGCTCGGGATAAAAGTCGTCCACTACTAACAGTGGCGTACGGCTGTTACCTACGTAATGCAATCTTATGGCACCTACCGGTGCGCTCGTTTCAGCTAAACCAGGCATTACCATTCTCGATACGATGATTTTTACGGTTAATCAGTGCATAAATTTGCGCCGTTGATGCTATCAGGGTGTAAATTGGCCCCAACCACTGTTGAGCATGCAAGCTGGCAATGGCTTCGGCACTTAACTGCGACAATTTGTCTTCGTCTATAGTAAAAATGCCTTGCACCATATGCTCGCTACCATCAGCAAAGGTCACCGCCAGTTTCACCGGGGTAACAAGCGAATGAGCCAACAAGGCTTCTATAAACCGCTGGGTCTGCTGTTCACCGTCGAGTAATTGCGCCAGCAATTGCTGCTTTTCATTTAACAAAGGTGTAGGGGTGCCGTCGTCATTAAACAGTGCAGCGCCATCAGTTTCTGCAATAGCCGGGCTGGTAGAGTCAAAGCACACTATAGGCTTGGCTGTACCCGATGTATCGGTATCCTGCCCGACAAAAAACGGATGGCGTTCAATTTGTGCCGGAATATACAACGCCTGCCAGCTACCTTCCTGCCAGAACAGGTTTTCACCTTCGTTAAAGCCTGTCAGAGCCGAGCACACAAACTGGCCAGTATCTGCATGTTTAGTAAATACGATGGGGTAGTTTACTACCAGTTTTTGAAACTCAGACACCACCACCGGGATAAGATGCGTGTTGGCGCCAATTTGTGGCACTAGTTGCGCGTTGATTTTCAGTGCTTTATGGGCTGACGGGTTGAGAGCAACTAAAGACATAAACAGGGCTCGCTTATTGTTATACCGGCTGTAAGCCGTACTGGTTAATTTTATTCAGTAATTCACGGTGGGTAGGTAGTGCGCTGAGCACTTTTTGCTTAGCCTGCTGATTCAAATGCAGTTGTTGCTGAGCAAAAGTTTGCGCAACCTGTTGCTGACCAAAACTCAGGTCAGACTCAAAGCCCATGCCGTACATTACATACTGATAGCTGGCCGCCGGGAACACTTCATTGTTGCTGGTGAAGTCGTGATCATAAGGCGGGTGGTAGCGCCACAGATCTAGCAACTCTTGCAGGCTCTCCGGGATCGTGGTTGGATCGCAGTTGTCGCGCCAAAACGCGGTGTCAGTGCGCTTGGTAAGCATGTAATGCAGTTTCAGAAAATCAATGATACGCTGCCAACGGTAGTGGAAAGTATGATTAAACCGCTTGGCAATAATCGGCATTGTAGCGCGATTAACCGGTAATTGTTCTGCCAGCATAGTTGCAGATAGCTCTACCAACACCAGCGCCGACGCTTCCAGAGGCTCTAAAAAGCCTGCCGACAACCCTACTGCCACACAGTTGTTATGCCAGAAGTGCTTGCGGTGACCGCTTTGTATCTGGATTTGTTTTACCGAAAGGTCGTTAAACTTCGGCCCCACATACCGGGCTAACTGATCAAGGGCTTGTTGTTCACTTTGGTAGCGAGAAGCATAAACATGTCCCACACCCCGACGGCTCTGCAGGCCGATGTCCCAGATCCAGCCTGCTTGCTGAGCTGTAGATATGGTATGGGTTGCCACTGGCGAATCCGGGGTGTCGTAGGGCACATGTACGGCTAGCGCCCGGTCAATAAACAACACGTCGTCGCAAGGCACAAAAGGTATTTTGTAGTGTTTGCCCAGCAGCAATGACTGAAAGCCGGTGCAGTCTACAAATAAATCACCTTCAATCTCGCCAGCCTGTTGAGTTTGGATCGCACGGATATCGCCATTGTCGTGGGATATCACGCCAGTTACATCCGCAAGTACGTGCTGTACGTTAAGTTTTGCAGTGCAGTGGCGGGTTAAAAATGTGGTAAATTTGCCAGCGTCCAGGTGATACGCATAGTTAGCAACTGCGCCAAATTCGGCATGACGAATCGATTTTGGGGCGCGGTTGTGTTCACAAAGGGCTTCCTGAAAGCACACCGCATTCGAGAACGATTGCTCGATGGTGTGCCTATGTTGTTGCCAGTAAGGTCCCAGATTACCCTGACTGAATCCTTGGGGCAGCATGAGCGGATGATAATAAAAATCGTCTGCTTCGCCGGTTACCCAACCTGAGAATTTAGCGCCTTGCTTAAAGCTGGCGTCGCACTCGCGAATAAAATCGGTTTCGCGGATACCCAGTTTGATCAGAGTATTGCGCATGGTGGGCCAGGTGCCTTCACCCACGCCAATAGTTGGAATATCCGGGGATTCAACCAGCACCACCTTAACCGGGTATTGGGCTTTAGTGGCGTGTTCAGCCGCAATGCGGCCCGCAGTTAGCCAGCCGGCTGCACCGCCGCCGACGATGACCACATTGCGAACAGGTTGTGATGCATTTATCACCGTAGTTACCTCAGTTATTGTTATGTAAAGGCACAGCGCACTGTGCCTTTACATAATAATAGCCAGCGTGCGCGAAAGGGAAACACGCACGCCGGCCGGGGCAATCGTTAGAATGAACCTCTTACACCAAACGCCCAGCGACGACCGCTGTCTTCAACCAACAGCAAGTGGTTGCTGAAGCGTCCGCGCTTGTGCACGTATTCTTCGGTCAGGTTAATACCTTCAAAGAAGATCCCCAGTGAATCAGACAGCTCGTAGCTGGCACTCAGATCCAATTGGTGGTAATCCTCTACAATAGTAGGCCCATCTCCCTGAGACTGGGTTAATGACTGCACAAATTCACCGCGCCAGTTGTAGGCAAGGCGGATCATGAAGTCATCGTTCTCGTAGAAGCCCACCAGGTTGTAGGAATCACTCAAACCTGTCAGCGCAAACACCTGATTGATGTTATAAGGATCAAGCTCTGCATCGCTTTCTACCAGAGTGGCATTAGCCAGTACCCCAAATCCAGAATCAAAGGTGTGCTGTAATGCCAGTTCGAAGCCATCAACAATGGCGTTTTCGCCGTTATTGGGCAGCGTATTGGTGAACACGGCAACACTATCTGCGCTGTCAGGACCACTGGTATTGTTGCCGGTAGACGGGTCTGTCAGCAGGCTGCCATCGCTGAGTGTAAAGGTTTTGTCTTCCTGGCTGTTTACAATAAAGTTCGATACATGCTTGCGGAAGTAACCAATCGACGCGTAGCTGGCGATGTCGTAGTACCATTCCAAAGACAAGTCGAAGTTGTCAGATTCAAATGGCTCCAGGCCCGGGTTACCACTGGTTGACGTTAAATCACCCCCCTGACGGGTGGTGGTGATTACCGTTACAGGTGACATGCTTTCCAAGGTTGGACGCGTGATAGTGGTAGACACCGCGGCGCGGGCGATCAGATCGTCGGAAATTTCCAGCTTCATACTAAAGTTAGGCAGGATCACATCATAATCAGCGCTTACGTCGATAGGTTGCGCGCCACCGTATTGCGCCAGCATTTCCGTTTGGTCCAGTACGGTTAACTGAATGATTGGCGCTTCAGTACCGGTTACTGATACATCGGTCGACTCGTAACGGAAACCCGCCGTACCCGACAGCAACATGTCGCTTACTTCTCCT
>NZ_JBLBUE010000060.1:0-18729 GCF_047290655.1 Alteromonas sp. AMM-1
CAACGGCCATTTTTTCGGTTAACGCATACACATCTGCACGCAGCAAACCCTGAGGTTGTGCGCCAACTTCAATCATCAGACCGCGTTTGCCCAGGGTACACAGATACGGATGTTCCTGAGGCGGCTTTTCGTCCTCTACCAGCACATTGGCTTCGGGCATGTGGTGTTTTACATAGCGGGCCAGTTGCACGTGGAATTCATCGGCTTCCAGAATAATCAGCGTTGCGCCCATACTGCTGGTGGTATTGTGAATATCAATCACCAAATCAAAGTCTGAGTTACCCTTTGGCCCCAGCTTTTCATTTAATTCATGAGCCAGACGCGCTTCCAGGCAGGATGGGGTAGCTGCAAGTTTTTGCGGAGTGAACTGTCGGTTCAGATCTTCTTCCAAAAACCGAACATTCGCTTCCATGGCCTTGGTATTGGCAAATAAGCAAGTAATGTCCAGATCATTAAATGAAGAAGGAACGCCGTGTCGCAACCAGTTGCTTACCAACTGAATGCCGCTCATTTCGTTGCCGTGGGTTCCGCCAACAATCGCAATTTTTTGCAACATATCACCTCTAGTGTTTAAAAAAGTCATCTTGCTGCTGAGCAAGCATGGCTTCGATTTCTTCGATATCGATTTCTTCTGCAAGCGGTTCCTGCGACGGAGTTGAAATGACTTTTTCTTCCGACGCCCATTCCCCTAAATCAATCAACTGGCATTTTTTACTGCAAAACGGACGGAATTCACTCTCAGCTGACCAAACAACATCGGTCTTACAGGTAGGGCATTTTACTTTCACGGTTAACACGCTGCTATATCGAATTGAACATTTTGTTCTACGGCACCTGAACGTCCTTCAGGCGGATTAAAATACATGAATCTGAGTGCATAGCGGTACTTGTTGCCACTGAGGGTGGGATAGAAGTCCGTACCGCTGGCACAGCGGATGCGAATGAGTTCATTCTTGTCATCGGCAACGCCTTGATAGAAACCGTTGGTGGCGGTTTCCTTTGAGTACATGGTGCGTTCTCTCAAAAAGGACAAAGTAATGCTAATGGCCTCTTCAGTGAGGGCAAAGTACTGAATCCATTGTTTTACGTCATCCTGTCGCTGGGCCAATGGCAAATGCATCCAAAAATGCAGGTTGGGTAAATCAAAACTGCAGGTAGCACCGGGAATGGCAAATCGTTGACGGATGCTGGCAAGAAACTTGTCGTCTTTTAACGCAGGACTCACCTTCTTACTTTGTTTCAGGTTATCGCGAATAGAAATAATAGTGCGCAGGGTCTGCTGCAAGGCATCGTTATCGATATTGGGTAACTGTGACCAGTACACCAGGTTTTTCTCGTGTATATCCAGGTCTTTCACAATGTCGGTGCGAATATCAATACGCTCGAACAAATCCAGCAGCGTAAAAAGTTGCTCAAAGAAATACAGTTGCATACCGTTGTCTAAACCGGCAGCTCCCGCCTTCAGCTGACCCATGAGCTGCTCAATCCGCAGGTAATTGCGAACTTTTTCTTTCAGCGGAAATTCGTACACTGTGAAGTTTGCCATTTAAATCCTCGGAACCTGTTTATCTCAACAGACTACCAGTCAAGCCGCTAATTTACCAATATATCCGGACGTTTACTCCGTTATACAAGGTGTAAGGCCAACACAGATACTGTGAAGCTTTTACAGGCTAACCGGCATCATTTTCGCAATCGAATTCGAATTAGTTAAGTCATTAAACGGCAAGTATAAATCTAAATTGAAAATAGTTTAAGTATTTCAATGAATTAAGTTTTTAATTTTTAGCTGGAATACCATTTGCAGCAGACAAAGTGTGGTTACGCAAAACAGCGATAACCCTTCAAAGCTTAATTTATCTACAAGGAGTATTTTATGGCTACCTCAAAACGCGTAAGTAATGGTGCCGATACATCAATGCATCCAATGACTGACAAATTGCAATCGTCGTTGCACGAGTCGGTAAATTCCCTCGCTGAAAAGGCCGCTGCTGCCGAAGCATCAGTGCGCGATACGTCTTCCGCAACGGCCGATAAGCTGGCTGCCCGCAAGCGTTTAGCAAAGCAAAAGTGGCAGCAATCCAGTGTACGTAACTATGCCACAGAAAATCCACTTGCCGCGGCCGGTATCGCTTTTGCTGCAGGCGTGTTGGTTACGTCGTTGCTGAAAAAGGCGAAGTAAACGCTATGCTGTCAGCAAGCAACAACATGTCAGTTGATTCAGATTCAGACACTCATTTTGACGAACACGATGGGACTGAAAAATCGGAAGTATCAGGCGCTGAAGATACAACGGATCCAACGCTGGACACCATTGTTGAACTAGCCACCGATGCATTTCAGGCTAAACAGTACGAATGGTTTGTGAAATGGCAGTGGGTGAAGGCTGAAGCCAGGCTTGTCAGAAAATCCATTCTGGTTACCGCACTGGCAACACTGGCTGCCTTCACGCTGGCATGTTGTTGTTGGTTGTTAATTAACGCAGGGCTAGCGGCAGGTCTACATTCACTGACAATGCCGATAGCAGGCATTGTAGGCGTGTTACTGGTGTTGAATGCCAGCCTTTGCTGGCTTGCCTGGCAAACGGCAAAGGGCGCACTGGAAAAGGTGTCGCTCAGTGGCATGATTGAAGCTGCATTTGCAAAGCCGCAGCCGCAACAGAAAACAAAGGATAATCGCCATGATTAACTATGTACTGCGAAAAGAGCAAGGCAACTGCGATAAGTGGCGACGTCAGGCTGTAGAGGCCTCAGAAGTCAGTGATTATTGCAGGCAGGAGACTATTTCTGCTGCAACACAATGGCTTGCTACGCCAGGGGGATTGCTGAGTAGCTTTGCACTTGGCGTGGCGAAAGCGCAGTATTCAACGGATTCTAATGGCGCAAAAAGTGGCAGAAAACGACGGGCACTATGGCGATTTGCGCAAACGCTGGCGCGCTATCAGATGGTGTAATGGTTAACGTGCCTGAGCGAGCTTAAGGTAGCGCAAGTGTAATGTTTGTATCTGCTGTCGGGTAGACTCGGGCGAATTGCTGTTGTCTATTACATCGTCAGCCACAGCTAAACGTTGCTCACGCGTAGCCTGAGACGCCATGATATTTTTGATAATGGCTTCACTGCTACCATCGCGCTGCATGGCTCGCGCTAATTGCATTGCCTCTGGGCAATCTACCACTGCAACGCGATCTACCATCGCAATAAGATTATTCTCTATTAATAGCGGCACCGCCAATATGCCATAAGGTGAGGAAACGTTCGCTGCGGCTTGTTGCATGGCCTGCCTAATGCGAGGATGAAGACAGGCATTCAGCCATTGTTTCTCCTGCTCATCGCTGAATACCCGTTCGCGTAATGCTGCCCGGTTTAATTCGCCGTTATCGGCAATAATACCTGCGCCAAAGTGGGCGACAAGCGCGGCCAATCCTGCACTTCCCGGTGCAACCACATCCCGTGCAATGATATCGGCATCAACAATCTCAATACCCAAATCGGCAAACGTATCGCTGACTAACGTTTTACCTGAGCCTATTCCACCGGTTAGGCCAACTAAAAAGGGACGTTGTGGTGCCTGCGTCATTTAGCTGAATACCCAGTTAAAATAGGCGGTTTTTATATCTTCCTGGTAGAGCAGGGCTATCCAGCCTGCAATCGCTAGATAAGGGCCGTACGGAATCGCCAGATTTTTACCCTGGCGTTGTTTAATCATAATCACTACGCCAAACAGTGCGCCTACAAAAGACGATAGCAATACAATGATCAGCAACCCCTGCCAGCCGGTAAATGCACCTAGCGCCGCGAGCAGTTTAAAGTCGCCATAGCCCATGCCTTCTTTGCCGGTTAATAGCTTAAATGCCCAGTAAATACTCCACAGGATCAAATAGCCAAAAGCTGCCCCTAAAATGGCATCCTGCGGTGAAACAAACACGTGATCCAGACTTAACAACAAACCGAACCATAGCGCAGGTAACGTGATTTGGTCGGGTAGCAGCATTTTATCCAAATCGATAAATGTCATGGCAACCAGCATCCAGGTTAACACCACGCCAGCCAAAGCCGCTTTGCCGGGTCCGAAGTGCATGGCAATCCATACTGAAAGCATGGCGGTAAGCAGTTCCACCAGAGGATAGCGTATAGAGATGGGGGTTTTACAGCCGGCACAGCGTCCGCCGAGTATGGCATAGCTGATTAATGGGATATTTTCCCAGGCACGAATCGTGTGGCCGCATTTAGGACAGGTGCTGTCGGGTTTAATCAGGTTATATTGAGGGGCGCTTTCTGGCGCCGTTTCCGGATGAAAATACCCTTGGTATTCCTGCTTCCAGGCGCGTTCCATCATAATAGGTAATCTGTGTATCACCACATTCAGGAAGCTACCAACCATCAGGCTAACCATGCCCACCATTGCATAGAAAAACCAGGGCGTTGAAATACTCAGATCAATTATCGGTTGCATGATGATGTTTAAAGTAGGTTTAATTGGTTAAAAAGTGGGGCAAGAATAACACCTTACCCCACGATAAGTAAGCTACACAACCATACCCATCTGGAAGATTGGCAAATACATTGCCACAATCAGGCCACCAATCACTACGCCAAGTACTGCCATGATCATGGGTTCAAGTAAGCTGGTTAAACCGTCTACCATGTCGTCGACTTCGGCTTCGTAAATGGTGGCGATTTTGCTGAGCATCTCATCAACCGCGCCAGACTCTTCACCAATGGCGATCATCTGGGTAACCATATCCGGGAATACGTTGGTACCGCGCATTGCGGTGTTCATTTGTATACCACCGGCGACTTCTTTGCGAATAAACAAAATCGCATCGCGATATACCGCATTACCCGACGCACCTGCGGCAGATTCGAGCGCGCCGATTAGCGGTACACCTGCTGCAAAGGTTGTAGCAAGTGTACGGGTGAAACGCGCAATGGCAGCCTTTTTCAGGATTTCGCCGATGACCGGGATCTTTAACATGCGCGCGTCTATGCTGTCGCGCAGATCTTTTGAACGGGCATAATATTGTTTAAACAAATAGCCTGCCACGGCCATACCAGCAACAATAAATACCCCAAAATCCTGTACAAACCGGGATATTGCCAATACTAACAAGGTGAACGCAGGTAGTTCAGCGCCAAAACTGGAAAATATTTCTTCAAACTGCGGCACTACGAAAATAAGCAGAACGGCGGTAACAATAAAGGCCACTACCAATACTGCGATGGGATAAAACATCGCTTTTTTGATTTTTGACTTTAGCGCTTCGGCTTTTTCTTTATAGGTAGCGATACGATCGTAAATTGTTTCGAGCGCACCAGAGTGTTCACCGGTTTCTACCAGGTCGCAATACAGGTCGTCGAAATGTTTAGGGTGCTTGCGTAGAGCTTTAGACAGTGGGTTACCGGCTTTAACCTCGTCGCCAATCTGCGTGAGGACTTTACGCATCTCCGCTTTGGAGTGCCCTTTTGCGAGCATGTCAATGGTTTGAATCAGCGTCACACCCGCTGCCAGCATAGTCGCAATTTGGCGGGAGATAACGCACACATCGGCTGCTGTGATCTTTTCTCTGCCTTTACCAAACAGCGGTTTAGACAGTTTTCTAACTTTAGTGGCGGAGATCCCCTGGCGACGAAGCAGGTTTTTTGCTTCCTGAATTGACTTGGCACTGGTCTCGCCTTTGATGGTTTGACCTTTCTGATTTTTACCTTGCCAGGTATAGGTTGTCAGTGATTCTGTTTTGGCCATACATTTTCCACCTGTTCAGAAAGCAAAAAGCCCAGCGTAAACTGGGCTTCGTGTTATGTCATCTGATTAGCACAGTGCTGCGTCAGAACAAGATTCTGCCCAAGTCACTTTACCAGTAGAAGAGTTCAGAGTAGCAGTCAGTGTGTAAGTTTGGCCAGACAAGCCGCTACCAGAAATTGCTGTTGCAACCAGGGTACCCGCAGTTGAAGAAGACGCTGTCCAGGTTACAGAGCTTACCAGACCGCTTGCAACTGAAATGTCCGCAGGAACGCCGTTAGAGCCAGCAGCACAACTAGTCAGGTCAAGCTCGGTTTGCGCACATACTTCAATGCCAGTTTTGTGAGCCTGAGTAGCCAGTGTTACTTCAGAGAAACGCGCTTTGGTGGTGTAGTTCTGATAAGCAGGCAGCGCCACCGCAGCCAGAATACCGATGATAGCTACAACGATCATCAATTCGATTAAGGTAAAACCTTTGTTGTTCAGTTTGATATTTTGCATGGTCACATCTCCGGGTCGCTTAAGCGATAACAGTCAATTTGCATATGGTGTTAAGTTTATACCTGGTTAGTCGTCACAACATCCCCGGTACTTGATTCTCAGTATAGAACCATCTAAGCATCTGACAAGTATTAGAAACTATACTCATGTCTAGATTCGGCGGCATGCAGGGTGTTTGCTTTTATACCTAACAAGTCGCCAAACAGCACGAGTAGCGATCAAGGCTTTACAATACAAGCCTTAACGATAGATCAACAGCATTCACGTTTTTGGTCAATGCCCCTGACGAAATAAAGTCTACCCCTAATTGCGCCAGGGTTGACAGACGCTCAGACGTTACGTTACCTGAGACTTCCAGTTTACAGCGTTTTTGGTTAATGCTAACTGCGCGTTGGATCTGTTCGTTACTAAAGTTATCCAGCATCACGATATCGGCACCGGCATCAATGGCTTGTTGTAACTCTTCCAATGACTCTACTTCTACCTCAACCGGTTTACCAGGTGCCAGGGACCGCGCATTAGCCACCGCCGTGGCAATGTTTCCGCAGCCAGCAATATGATTTTCTTTAATCAGAAAGGCGTCAAATAAACCAATCCGGTGATTTTTTCCGCCGCCGCAGGCGACGGCATATTTTTGTGCCAGCCGCAGACCCGGTATGGTTTTACGGGTATCTAAAATGCGTGTCCCGGTATTTTCCAGAATACTGGCATAGTAAGCTGTAACGGTAGCCGTTGCCGATAACAACTGCAAAAAATTGAGCGCGGTGCGTTCGGCAGTAAGCAATGCGCGGGCATTGCCTTTGAGTGTAACCATTGTTGAATTAGCGGTTATGCTGTCGCCGTCTTGCACATGCCAGTGTTGTTCGATTTCACTGTCTACCAGTGAGAATGCGGCCCTGGCCCAGGCAACACCGCACACCACACAGTCTTCACGGGTAATAATTGTGGCGGTTGCCTGCTGGGTTGCCGGAATAAGATTGGCGGTTATATCGGCGCTGGCATCGGCTTGACCACCGAGATCTTCAGCCAGTGCAGCAATCACCTGACTGTCAATCAGGTGCTGGGCGGGTAGAGATTGTTGGCTCACAATAAATATCTTCTTAGTTTAGGGTACGCAGTATCAGGGTGTTATCCCGTTGGGTAAACTCGAGCTGCTTTAAGGCGCTCATGCCAAGCAATATATGGCCGGACTGCATGCCTGGGTTAATATTGGCATCCACATTATACAGGGTTATTTGACCAATGCTGAGTTTGTTAACAAGGGTATCGTAAACCGTTACCGTGCCGTTGGCGGTATTAGCCAGCCCCGGCCTGCCTTTTACCAGCCCGAGTTCGGCGGCGAGGTTGGCGGGAATGGCAACATCCGTTGCGCCTGTATCTACCAAAAACACTACCGGAATATCATTTATTGCACCGGTAACCACGTAATGCCCCTGTTTGTTTTGCGCCAGTTGCACGGTTACCTGCCCGCCTTCGTTTTCACTGACTGGCTGGCTATTGGGATTGATTTGTTGTTCAAGTAAATCGCTGAACACGTAAATAAGCAGGGCAAATGCGCTGGTCCAGGCAAGGATCAGCATCCATTTGGCTGCACCATTGTGCTGGCTGTCGGTAGAGGTCATACCGGCTCCGGATTTTTGTTGTGATTATAATACTTCACTGTCACACTATCTCACATTGCTGAGAATGGCTACACGCTAACCAATAAAGATATGGAAAATCAATCAGAAGCGATTACTTATTCGGGTGCAATTGCCAAATCCTCGCCGTTTTATGACGAGCGACCCGATGCCGCCGATGTCAGTTTGCTGGTGATCCACAACATTTCGTTGCCCCCCGGCGAATTTGGTACGCCCGGCATTGAGCAATTGTTTACCGGTACGATCAATCCTAACGATCATCCCGTATATCCGGAGATAGCGCATCTGCGGGTGTCAGCGCATTGTGTGATCCGGCGGGATGGCGCGGTTGAACAATACGTGCCGTTTAACTTGCGCGCCTGGCATGCTGGGGTTTCGTCGTTTCAGGGCAGGCCAAAGTGTAATGATTTTGCTATAGGTATAGAAATGGAAGGCACAGATAATTTGCCTTACACCGAAGCGCAATATCAAAGCCTTATTAATGTTAGTAAAGAAATACTGCGTTATTTTCCACGGATTACCCTTGGCAGGGTAGTGGGGCATAACGATATCGCACCGAGTCGAAAAACCGACCCCGGTGTGGCATTCAACTGGCCAGCTTACCGACAAGCGCTGGCGGCAATTCTGCAGGACCGATAAGATGATTTTAATCAGTTTATTGCTCGTACTGGCGGTAGAACGCTCAATGCGTAAAACACCCGGCTGGCATATAGAAACGCATTTGGCTAAATATTTCGACTGGGCACAATCCCAGTCTTGGATCAGCTATCAATCTGAACAAGTGAGATTGGTTATTCAACTGGCGTTGCCGGTAGTGGTAACGTTTGTGATCACGCAATGGTTGGTTGGCGGTTTTATTAGTTTTATTTTGCAAAGCATATTGTTGTATTTATGCCTGGGCAGCGAACGCCTGCGTGAAACCTACCGGGCGTTCTTAAACGCTGCTGAACGCGGAGATAAGCAAGCCTGTTATTTATATACCGAGCAATTGGGCCACTGCACAACGCAAAGAAGTGATATTGATGATAGCGACAATGACAGCGACAGTGATGCAACCGTGCACGGAAAGAGCTTTGGCCAACATCTGCTGTGGTTGAATTATCAGCATTATGCGGCGGTTATTTTGTGGTTTGCTATATTCGGTGCCGCTGGCGCAATACTGTATGTAACCAGTCGTGAGTTGTATCGCTTGTCGTGCCAAAGCAGTGATGAGCGAGCCGATTTACTAGTGGCCTGGATGCACATCCTGGATATAGTACCGGTAAGGATCACAGCGTGTGGCTTACTATTGGTTGGGCATTTTTCGCGAGCTATGCCGGTGTGGTTGTCGTATCTCACGCAGCCTGCTGTTCCCGCTGAAGTATTCCTTACCGACGTTGCCTCGAAGGCAGAAGAAGTTGAGGTTACTGATGATCCCGACCGCGACCTGGCTTGTGAACCCAAAGCCCTGGTAACGCTGGCTAAACGCAATGTTATGCTCATTTTAGCGGTAATCGCTATGCTTACCATGTCGGGCGTAATTCATTAAATCTGATTCTTAGGTGGCTGTTTATAGTGTTCTTTTCGAGTTGCTATAAGCTGCCACGCTCTCCTCACACCCTCTCCACCCCCTCATAACAAGCTTTGCGTTAATCCATTGAGCGCTGGTTACTCAACCAGTTAACAAATCACATCGTTTACTCTGTTTATTTAATCCACTAATGGCGTTTTTAAGTGTATTTCCATCAATTGGTAATGAAATGTGCTGTGGTTAATTTTTGTTCGTGCTTTGAATGGATGCTGTTATTTGTAGAAAAATTACCAATTTAAGGCGGGCTAAACAGCTTGTACGACCAGTTGAATGTCCAAATATTTATTAAATATTTCAAAAGTTAAGCAAAATGTAAAAGAGTCTTTATAAAACTCCATCTATGGTTACTATTTACCTGAGTGATATTCTGCTCTACACTAATTAGATAGGTAAAATGGTAATACCAATTTTGGGCGAGGCTGGAGTTTGTTTACAAATTCGTCGTCTGAGTGCGTATTAAGGATAACTGGCGGAGTGCTGACTGGATGCAACCCGGACGTAGAAAACTGGCCGATGTGATCACTGAACAACTGGAATCCATGATTCTGGATGGGACGTTGCTCGCAGGGCAAAAATTGCCGCCAGAACGGGAATTAGCCGACCAGTTTCAGGTGTCCAGGCCGTCCTTGCGCGAAGCCATTGGCAATTTGCAGGCGAGAGGCCTGGTAGAACGCAAGCAAGGCGGCGGTACCTTTGTTAGTCGCCAGTTAAATTCTGCCATGACCGATCCTCTGATGGCGTTGATCAGCGGTCGTCCTGAAACACAGTTCGACTTACTGGAGTTTCGTCATGCCCTGGAAGGGATGGCGGCGTATTACGCGGCATTGCGAGGCCAACCTGAAGATTACACGGCATTGCGTGATGCGCTTGATCAAATGCCTATGCCCGGTCGCAGTGAATGCAAGCGAGATCAGGCTGAATGCCTTGGTCGTTTTTATGTGATTATGGCAAGAGCGTCGCACAACATGGTGTTGTTGCACGTGATGAGCACGATGCAATCCATGTTGGTAGAAAACATTGAACGCAACCTCGAGATGCTGGCATTGCATGCCACTGAAGAGGCCGGTCAGGACATCGCCCGGCAGCGTAAAGAAATAGTTGAAGCCATTGTCAGTCGCGATCCAGAAGCGGCCCGACAAGCCTGTAATGCTCATCTGGCTTATATCGAAAGAACATTACTGGCAATAAATCAGCGCGACAGCCGTGTACAGCGGGCGTTGCGCAGACTGGAAATTTAATCCGGCCTTCGGGTTGGGTTTAGCAGTAAAAGCGGGTATGCAGCGGGTAGTCTGTGTTGCATATCAATAAAAATGTTAGGTATTCATCCATTCGTCGGTATTTGCCGGTTACGCGTGGATGTTTTTCCGTATCAGTAACTATAGGACGGCACCATGACTGAAATGATGCACCAAGATGTTGACCCTCAGGAAACCCAGGAATGGCTGGACTCGTTAGAGTCAGTACTGGCAGAAGAAGGGGTTGAGCGCGCTCACTTTTTATTAGAATCGTTAATTGAAAAGGCGCGCCGCAACGGCGCTCACTTACCTTATGACGCGACGACCGCGTACATCAACACCATCCCACCAGGGCAAGAGCCTACCATGCCAGGTGATCAAACGGTGGAAGGCAACATTCGTAACGCACTGCGTTGGAATGCGCTGATGATGGTGCTGCGTGCATCGAAAAAAGATTTAGAACTGGGTGGTCACATCTCCAGTTTCGCATCGTCTGCCATGCTGTACGATGTGGGCTTTAACCACTTCTTCCGTGCGCCCAACGACCACGACGGCGGCGATTTCCTGTTTTATCAGGGCCACGTGGCACCGGGTATTTACTCACGTGCCTATATTGAAGGTCGCTTGTCTGAAGAACAGTTAGACATGTTCCGTCAGGAAGTAGACGGACAAGGCTTGTCGTCTTACCCACACCCTAAATTGATGCCTGATTTCTGGCAGTTCCCAACCGTATCAATGGGCTTGGGGCCAATGCAGGCAATTTATCTTGCACGTTTCCTTAAGTACTTAACTAACCGCGGTTTGAAAGACTGTTCAAATCAGCGCGTATGGTGTTTCCTGGGCGACGGTGAAATTGACGAGCCGGAAAGCTTGGGGGCAATTGGTCTGGCTTCACGCGAAGGCCTGGATAACCTGACGTTTGTTGTAAACTGTAACCTGCAACGTCTGGACGGCCCGGTGCGTGGTAATGGCAAGATCATTCAGGAACTGGAAGGCACTTTCCGTGGCGCAGGCTGGGAAGTGATCAAAGTGATTTGGGGTCGTTATTGGGATCCGTTGCTGGCGCGTGATACGTCAGGCAAATTACTGCAGGTAATGAACGAAACTGTTGACGGTGAGTACCAGAACTTCAAAGCGAAAGGCGGTGCGTTTACTCGTGCTAACTTCTTCGGCAAGTACCCTGAACTGAAAGAAATGGTTGCCAACATGTCTGACGAGGACATCTGGCGTCTGAACCGTGGTGGTCACGATCCGGTTAAGGTTTATGCTGCCTATGACCGCGCAGTGAATACCAAAGGCCGTCCGCAGGTTATCCTGGCCAAAACCGTTAAAGGTTATGGTATGGGTGCGGCTGGTGAAGGTAAAAACATTGCTCACCAGGTTAAGAAAATGGACATGGATGCGATTAAACACTATCGCGACCGTTTCAATATTCCTGTATCTGATGAGAAACTGGCTGATCTGCCATACTACCGCTTCGAAGAAAATAGCGTAGAAATGAAGTATCTGCGTGAGCGTCGCGAAGCGCTGAATGGCTTCATGCCGCGCCGTCTGGCTCGCACGACAGATGAATTGCCAGCGCCTTCACTGAAAGCGTTTGAAGCGGTAACGAAAGGTTCTGGCGACCGCGAAATTTCTACCACAATGGCGTTCGTACGCGTACTGACTGCACTGTTGAAAGACAAGCAGATTGGCAAGCGCATAGTGCCTATTATTCCTGATGAAGCCCGTACGTTTGGTATGGAAGGTTTGTTCCGTCAGGTAGGTATTTACTCAAGCCAGGGTCAGAAATACGAACCCCAGGATTCTGATCAGGTTGCGTACTACCGCGAAGATCAGAAAGGTCAGGTTCTGCAGGAAGGTATTAACGAATTAGGTGCAATGGCGTCCTGGTTAGCGGCGGGTACATCGTACTCTACCAACGACCTGCCAATGGTGCCGTTCTACATTTACTACTCTATGTTTGGCTTCCAGCGCGTAGGCGATTTGGCCTGGGCAGCGGGTGACAGTCAGTGTCGTGGATTCCTGGTAGGTGGTACTGCCGGCAGAACCACACTGAATGGTGAAGGTTTGCAGCACCAGGATGGCCACAGCCATACGCAAGCAGCGCTTATTCCAAACTGTATCAGTTACGATCCGACTTACGGCTACGAAGTGGCAGTGATTGTTCAGGACGGTTTGCGTCGTATGCTGGAAGATCAGGAAAACGTGTTCTACTACCTCACGGTAATGAACGAAAACTACGTTCAGCCTGAAATGCCCAAAGGCGTGGAAGAAGGCATCATCAAGGGTATCTACAAGCTGGAAACCCTAGGCGATGCAAGCAGCAAGAAGAAAGTGAAGCTGATGGGCTCAGGCACCATTCTGGTTCAGGTTCGCGAAGCGGCGCAGAAACTGCACAACGAATACGGTGTGGCGGTTGAAGTATACAGTGTACCTTCATACAACGAGCTGGCTCGTGAAGGTATGGATTGTGACCGTTACAACATGTTGCATCCGGAAGCGACGCAAAAAGTACCTTACATTACACAGGTATTGTCTGCAGGCTTTGACGCGCCAACGATCTCTGCAACGGATTACATTAAGAACTACTCTGATCAGGTTCGTGCTTTTGTACCAGGTTCATACCGCGTACTGGGTACCGATGGTTTTGGTCGTTCAGACAGCCGCGCAAACCTGCGTCGTCACTTTGAGGTGAACGCAAACTACGTAACTTATGCTTCATTATACGAACTGTACAAGCAAGGTGATGTAGACGCGAAAACGCTGAGTAAAGCGGTTCAGGACCTGGGCATTGACCCGGATAAGATCAACCCACTGTACGCATAAGTTCAGGGAGACTAGAAGCGATGTCAGACATTAAAGACGTACTCGTACCGGATTTAGGTGAAGATGAAGTTGAAGTCATCGAGCTTTGCGTGTCGCCTGGCGACAGTGTGCAAGCTGAAGATGCACTGGTAACCGTGGAAAGCGACAAAGCCAGCATGGACGTACCGGCCCCATTTGCCGGTACGGTAAGAGAGCTGTGCGTAAAAGTTGGCGATAAAATTAAACAAAGCGACTTACTGGCCAAGCTGGAAGTAGCGGGCGCAGGTGCGAGTGCAGCGCCAGCAGCCCCCGCTGCCAGTGCGCCGGCAGCGCCGGTTGCCTCAGCCTCTGCAGCAGCGCCTGCTCCAGTCGCTGCCCCGGCAGCAAGTGGTAGCGTTAAAACCATTGAAGTAACTGTACCGGATATCGGTGATGCTTCTGATGTAGACGTGATTGAAATCCTGGTGAAAGTAGGGGATGACGTTCAGGCCGAAGACGGTTTGATCACGCTTGAAACCGACAAAGCCACTATGGACGTGCCTTGCCCGCAGGCTGGTAAAGTTGTTGAATTGAAAGTGAAAGAAGGTGACAAAGTTAGCGAAGGCTCGCTGGTTTTGTTACTGCAAGTTGGCGGAGCTGCTGAAGCTGCTGCTCCCGTTGCTGCAAGTGCCCCGGCCGCTGCGCCTGCACCTACTGCAGCACCTGCACCAGTAGCCGAAGCTCCCGTGGCTGCGGCAGAGGAAGAAATTGAAGTTACCGTACCGGACATTGGCGACGCCAGCGACGTGGACGTAATTGAAGTGTTGGTGAAGGAAGGCGATACCGTTGCGGTTGAAGATGGTTTAATTACCCTTGAAACCGACAAAGCCACCATGGATGTGCCTTCGCCAAAAGCCGGTGTAGTTACCAAATTGCTGGTAAGCACGGGTGATAAAGTGTCTAAAGGTGCCAAGGTGTGTATCCTTAAGGTTCAAGGCGCAGCTAAACCAGCGGCGCCTGCACCACAAGCCGCTGTAAGTGCACCTGCTACAGTGACCGCTTCGCCAGAACCTGGTAAGCCGAAACCGCCACCGGTTCCGCATCACCCGTCTGCGGGCGAAAAGCGCAAAACAGGTAAAGTGCATGCTTCACCTTCGGTACGTCGCGTAGCGCGTGAATTTGGTGTTGATCTTGCTGAGGTATCTGGTTCAGGTCCGAAAGGCCGTATTCTGAAAGAAGACATTCAGTCTTACGTAAAATACGAACTGTCGCGTCCGAAGATGACACCTGCGAGCAATGTGGCTGCCGGAAGTGGTGGTTTACAGGTATTGCCGCCGCCTAAGGTTGATTTTGCGAAGTTTGGTGAAGTGGAAGAAGTACCACTTACCCGTATTCAAAAAATCTCAGGGCCAAACCTGCATCGCAACTGGGTAACGATCCCACATGTTACACAGTTTGAAGAAGCTGATATCACTGATCTGGAAGCGTTCCGCAAAGATCAGAATGCCGTTGCTGAAAAACGCAAGCTGGGTGTAAAGATCACGCCATTGGTATTTATGATGAAAGCTGCGGCAAGTGCACTTAAAGCCTATCCGGTATTTAATACTTCACTTTCTGAGTCGGGCGAGTCTTTAATTCAGAAAAAGTATTACCATATTGGTATTGCAGTAGACACCCCCGGAGGCCTGGTTGTGCCGGTAGTGCGTGATGTTGATAAAAAAGGCATTTACGAGCTGTCGAATGAGCTAATGGAAATCAGTGTAAAAGCGCGTGACGGCAAGTTGAAAGCGGCCGACATGCAGGGCAGCTGTTTCACAATCTCCAGCCTGGGTGGCATTGGTGGTACTGGCTTTACGCCAATCGTTAATGCGCCGGATGTGGCTATTTTAGGTGTGTCTAAGTCTGACATTAAACCTAAGTGGAACGGCAAAGAGTTTGAACCACGTCTGATGGTGCCTTTATCGCTGTCTTACGACCATCGTGTTATTGACGGCGCGGTCGCAGCAAGGTTTGCTGTACACCTGAAAGACGTACTGGAAGATTTACGCCAGTTAATTCTGTAAATCATTGTCGTATCCCGCTTTTAACAGCGGGATGCGCTTTTAACGAATTCGCGGCTTTGGCTTTACCAACTGGCAACAGCTAGTTAGAATTCACCCTACATATGCAATACGACGCAAGACGAACAGGACAGATTTGAGGTCACGATGAGCGAAATTAAAACGCAGTTAGTGGTACTAGGCGCCGGACCAGGCGGCTACTCAGCAGCTTTCCGTGCTGCTGATTTAGGCATCGAAACGATTTTTGTTGATGCAAGAGAAACCCTTGGTGGTGTGTGCTTAAACGTTGGATGTATTCCTTCTAAAGCATTACTGCACGTAGCTAAGGTAATGAAAGAAGCCAAGCACCTGGCCAGCCATGGTGTTACGTTTGGCGAGCCTCAAATCGACCTGGATAAAATCCGTGCGTACAAAGACGGCGTTGTTAGTCAGCTGACTAAAGGTCTGGCTGGTATGTCTAAAATGCGTAAAGTACAACATGTACAGGGCCTGGGTAAATTTACCGGTGCCAACACGCTGGAAGTGGAAGGCAAAGACGGTAAAACGACCATTAAGTTTGACCAGGCTATTATTGCTGCAGGCTCTGAGCCAGTATCACTGCCATTCATTCCAAAGGATGACCGTGTAATCGATTCAACTGGCGCGCTGGAAATGAAAGACATTCCGGAAAAAATGCTGGTACTGGGCGGTGGTATCATCGGCCTGGAAATGGGTACTGTGTACGAAGCACTGGGCTCAAAAATTGACGTGGTTGAATTCCTGGATCAACTGATCCCTGCGGCAGACAAAGACATTATCAAAGTGTTCATGAAGTCGTACAAAGAGAAATTCAACATCATGCTGGAAACCAAGGTGACTGGCGTAGAAGCAAAAGACGATGGTCTTTACGTAACCTTCGAAGGCAAAAATGCACCTGCTGAGCCAGTGCGTTACGACAAAGTACTGGTAGCAGTGGGTCGTCGCCCGAACGGTAAACTGATTGACGCTGAGAAAGCCGGTGTTGCAGTAGACGAGCGTGGCTTCATTAACGTTGACAAGCAAATGAAAACCAACGTTGCCAACATTTATGCAATTGGTGACATCGTTGGTCAGCCTATGCTGGCGCACAAGGCCGTTCACGAAGGTCATGTTGCTGCTGAAAACATCGCTGGCAAGAAACACTTCTTCGACCCACGTTGCATTCCTTCTGTTGCTTATACTGAGCCAGAAGTAGCTTGGGTTGGTTTAACTGAGAAAGAAGCCAAAGAGCAAGGCGTAAACTACGAAACAGCGGTATTCCCATGGGCAGCTTCTGGCCGTGCGATTGCGTCTGACGCCACTGACGGTATGACCAAAATGATCTTCGATAAAGACTCTGGTCGTGTAATTGGTGGTGCCATGGTAGGTACTAACGCTGGTGAGATGTTAGGTGAAATTGGCCTGGCAATTGAAATGGGTGCAGATGCAGAAGATGTTGCATTAACCATTCACGCTCACCCAACGCTGAATGAATCGATTGGTTTAGCCGCTGAAATCTTCGAAGGCAGCATTACAGATTTGCCTAACCCAAAAGCGAAGAAAAAGTAATTCGATAATTACGTGTTAAAGAAACCCCGGCTTGCCGGGGTTTTTTATTGCCAATGAAAATTTTACTTGTAAAAAAATTCAGCAAGCGCTAAATATATGTAACTAGTTACATATATTTGAGGGTGGAGTATGGATATATTGCAACAAGCCGGCGCATCTGCATTGGGCAGCCGCTTTCGCAGGCTGGCAGAACGCTTATCGCTGCAGGCGGCCGACGTATACCGGTATTATGAATTGGCGCTGGAGCCTACCTGGTTTCCGGTGTTGTATGCATTGAGTAAGCAGACGTCAGCAAGTATAACGGAATTGGCAGGTATGACCGGCCAATCGCATCCATTTATCAGCAAAATAGTAAAACAAATGCAGGCTGCTGGTTTGCTTTGCAGTGTGCCATCGGCAACAGATAAGCGGGTAAATACGCTGGTGCTGAGTGAGAAAGGGCAGGCCATTATGCCTGTACTAAACAGGCAGGTGAATGATATTGGACACGCACTTTCTGCCTGGTTAAACGATGTATCGCCTGATTTGCTTTGCGCGTTAACTAAGCTGGAAGATGGACTGGAGCACACTTGTTTGCTGGAATTGGTAACGCAGCGCGCGCGATTGCCAGAAGGATACCGAATAGTGTCTTTCAGAGACGGAGATGAAACCGCCTTTTATGAACTGAACAAGGCCTGGATTGAGCGTTATTTTGTAATGGAAGAGTCCGACAAGGCCGCATTGCTTGCACCGCAAAGCTATATCCTGGATAAAGGCGGAAAAATACTGTTGATGCTGGCACCAGATAACAGTGTATGCGGCACAGTGGCACTGATTGCTATGCCAAAAAGTACCTTCGAGTTGGCAAAAATGTCGGTCAGCGATCTTCATCAGGGGATGGGCTTAGGGTATGAGCTTGGCCTGGCTGCCGTAAATCTTGCCAAACGCCTAAAAGCAAAACGCTTGTTTTTAGAAAGCAATCGCAAGCTCACGCCCGCAATCAGTTTATACAAAAAGCTGGGCTTTTATGAACTAACGAAGAGCGCACCATCACCTTATTGTCGCTGCGACATCCAAATGCAATTAGATTTGCACTAAGCTGCCTTTTTGTGGTCAGAATCTGATATTAGGATTACCTTAATACCCGAACAAAGGAACGTACAACGATGAACAAAGGTGCCGCGGCAATTCTTGCTATTGGTTTGGTTGCAGGGTTATCTGCGTTAGGCAGTTTAACTGGCTCGGCGTTGCTCGAGGCTAAACAGTGGGAGCGCTCAGTGGTAGTGAAAGGGTTATCCGAACAGGAATATCTGGCAGATCAGGTTATCTGGCCTGTGCAGTTTATCGAAGCGGGTAACGACTTAACGGCGCTGTACGCGTCTACCGCGCGTAACAGTGAATTGGTTAAACAATTCTTATTGCAGCAGGGCATTGATGAAGCGTCAATTACCATTGGCTTGCCAGAGGTGACAGACAAACTTGCCCAGCGCTACGGTGGTAATGAGGACGTTACCTTTCGTTACAGTGCAATACAAACGGTAACGGTTTATACGCAGAATGTTCCAATAGTGCGCCGTGCAATGCAACATATGTCTGAACTTATGGCAAAAGGGGTTGCGTTAAGCACCGAGAGTTATCAGGCCCGTACCGA
>NZ_JBLBUE010000061.1:0-18617 GCF_047290655.1 Alteromonas sp. AMM-1
AAAAATCTGGAACGATTGAATGAAGCTGTTGTCAGCTGTGATGAATGGGTGAACGCAGAAGTACAGTTCGAAAAAGACGCGCAGGGTCTTACTGTCTTTCACGGTCACTTAAGCGCACAGGTAACACTTATCTGTCAGAGGTGTAATGGCGAGTTTCCACACTCACTTCATACCGAATTCTGTTTTAGTCCGGTGCAGGGACAAGATCAGGAAGAGGCAGATGCATTACCCGAAGCCTATGAACCGGTAGAGGTCAACGACCACGGAGAAGTCGATTTACTTCAATTATTTGAAGACGAGTTGATTATCTCATTACCTATCGTAGCCCTTCATGCAGAGGAGGATTGCGAAGTGGGTGAAGACGATATGACATTTGGTAAAATCGACCCGGCTAATGAGCGACCAAACCCTTTCGCGGTTTTGAAAGAACTTAAGCGAGACCAGGAGTAAGTTATGGCAGTACAACAAAATCGTAAAACACGCTCTAAGCGTGGTATGCGTCGTTCACACGATGCATTGACAGGCGCGACTTTGTCTGTCGATTCAACGTCGGGTGAAACACACCGTCGTCACCACGTAACCGCTGATGGTTACTACAAAGGCAAAAAAGTCATCGGTAACTAAGTTACTGGTGCTGACATTTTGTCTAAACTAACCATTGCGTTAGATATCATGGGGGGCGATCACGGTCCCCCTGTTATCCTTTCAGCTGCAAAGCAAGCTATTCAATCACTTCCCGATGTGCAGTTTATTCTGTGCGGTCGTGAAGAAATCATATCCCCGGCACTTGACGATCTTACCAACGACCAGCGCAGTCGCGTTGTAGTTGAGCATTGTGAACAATCAGTAGAAATGGGCGAAGTACCCACGTCAGCGTTGCGCAATAAAAAGCAATCATCCATGCGCAGAATGCTGGAACTGGTTGAGTCTGGTGAAGCCCAGGCTTGTGTCAGTGCGGGAAACACAGGCGCGTTGCTAACGCTGGCATTTTGCGTGCTAAAAACACTGCCGGGTATCGACAGACCCGCGTTGGTGTCTGATATGCCAACGGCCAGTCATCACCGTGTCTTTTTGTTAGATCTGGGGGCTAATGTTAACTGTACCTCAGAAATTCTGTTCCAGTACGGTGTTATGGGTTCGGTGCTGGCAGAACAAATTAGTGGCATTCAGCAACCCCGCGTCGCATTGCTCAACGTGGGTGAAGAAGATATCAAGGGCAATGCTCAGGTAAAATACGCCGACCAGTTGTTCCGCAATGCCAAAGGGTTAAATTACATTGGCTATGTGGAAGGGGATGATATCTTTACCGATAATGCCGATGTAGTGGTAACCGACGGTTTTACCGGCAATATTGCGCTTAAATCTTGTGAAGGTCTGGCTAAGCTGGTAATAAATGAGATCAAGCGTCAGTCGCAGCAAAGTTTTTTCAGCAGACTGATGGCTAGAATTGCACTTCCGCTGTTAAAAACCGTGTATAACAGGGTGAACCCCGACCAGTATAACGGTGCCAGTCTGATAGGATTGCGCGGCATTGTGATCAAGAGTCACGGTAACGCCTCGGCCGATGCATTCTACTATGCCATTCTGCAAGCCAAGCAGGAAGCCGAGATGAACGTGCCAGAAAAAATAAAAAGTAAAATAGAAACCGTTTTATTGGAGCAACTTTGAGCAAATTTTCACGTATTATCGGGACGGGAAGTTATTATCCCAGTGATGTGCGCACTAATGCTGATCTCGAAGTCATGGTGGACACCAGTGACGAATGGATAACAGACCGCACCGGTATCAAAGAACGCCGAATTGCCGGGCCGCATGAAACGGCTGCAACAATGGGAGCAGAAGCCAGCAAGAAAGCCATTGAGGCTGCGGGCATCGATCCTAAATCCATCGACATGATTGTATGTGCAACCACATCAGGTCGTTATGCTTTACCAAGCACCGCGTGTGAAATACAAAACATATTACAACTCGACAACATCCCCGCTTTCGACGTAGCCGCGGCCTGTGCTGGCTACTGTTACGCGCTGAGTGTTGCCGACCAGTACATCAAAAGTGGTATGGCTAAGCGTATTTTAGTGATTGGCACCGACTGTTTGAGCCGGTTAGTGAATCCGTCTGATCGCACAATGGTTATTCTGTTTGGCGATGCTGCTGGTGCTACCCTTATTGAAGCCAGTGATGAGCCGGGTATTTTATCTACCCATATCAATGCTGCAGGTTCATACAGCGATTTGTTGTATGTGGGTAACCCCACACGTGGTGATGAGCAATCTGTTCACGAAAACTGGGGTGTCATGAAAGGCAACGAAGTCTTTAAAGTGGCGGTTACCAAGCTTTCCGAAGTAGTGGAACAGACGCTTGCTGCCAATAACATGGCAAAATCTGATCTTGACTGGCTGGTCCCTCACCAAGCAAACTTCCGAATTATAAAAGCAACAGCGAAAAAGCTGGATATGTCACTTGACCAGGTTGTACTTACCCTGGAGAAGTATGGCAATACGTCAGCTGCGACCGTACCTACGGCACTCGATACCGCTGTTCGTGATGGCAGAATCCAACGTGGTCAGCATTTATTGCTGGAAGCATTCGGCGGTGGATTCGCCTGGGCATCTGCGTTAGTGCGCTATTAAGCGTTGCAGATTGAGTTCGTAGTTAATCAGAAAAATAATAAGGAATTTTTATGTCTCGTATCGCCTGCGTATTTCCTGGTCAAGGATCACAAGCGGTTGGCATGCTCAAAGAACTTTCAGAGACGCATCCTTCAGTTATTGAAACATTCTCTCAGGCTTCCGCTGTATTAGGCTATGATCTTTGGGATCTGGTACAAAACAATGCTGAGAAGCTAAACGAAACGCAAGTAACGCAACCCGCGCTATTAACGGCAAGTGTTGCGATTTACCGTATTTTAACAGAGCAGGGCATTGAACCCGAGTATATGGCCGGGCATAGCCTGGGTGAATATTCAGCGCTAGTATGCAGCGGCGTAATAGCCTTTGAGGATGCGGTTAAATTGGTTGAATCCCGCGGAAAATTCATGCAGCAAGCAGTACCTGCTGGTGCGGGTGCAATGTATGCGATTATCGGCCTGGACGATGAAGCCATTGCTGATATTTGCCATCAAACCGCCATCGCTACTGGCGATGTAGTGGCTCCGGTTAATTTTAATTCACCTGGTCAGGTCGTTATTGCAGGTGAAACCAAAGCGGCCGAACAAGCTGCCGCCGCCTGTAAAGAAGCTGGTGCAAAACGTGCGCTTCCGCTATCGGTAAGTGTGCCTTCGCATTGTGAGTTAATGCGTCCGGCAGCAGATCAACTCGATGATGCTCTGGCTAACATTACGATAAATGAACCATCAGTGAAGGTAGTAAATAACGTCGATGTAGCGGTTGAATCTAATCCCGATACTATTCGCAATGCGTTGGTTCGTCAGCTTTATTGTCCCGTACAATGGACCAAAACCATTGAATTCCTGGCGGCTGAAGGTATCGACACTGTCATTGAAATTGGGCCGGGCAAAGTGTTAACCGGTCTGGGTAAACGCATTGCCAATACCGTTAATTATATTGCTATTAATACACCAGACACGCTTACTGCGTGGCAGGAAGCGTAAACAGGAACGTAAAAAATGAGTGATTTACAGGGTAAAATTGCGTTAGTTACCGGCGCAAGCCGCGGCATTGGTAAAGCCATTGCTACACAACTGGCTGAGCAAGGCGCAATTGTAATTGGTACTGCAACCAGCGATTCAGGCGCAGCAGCCATTACTGAGTATCTTCAGGCGACAGGCGGCAAAGGTATGACGCTGAATGTAACTGAGTCAGGTGCCTCTGAAGCACTGGTGAAAGCCATTACAGAAGAGTTTGGTTCAATTGATATTTTAGTGAATAATGCCGGTATCACACGCGATAATCTGCTAATGCGCATGAAAGATGACGAGTGGCAGGCAATCATGGATACTAACCTGACATCCATTTTTTCATTGTCAAAAGCCGTTTTGCGTGGAATGATGAAGAAACGCTTCGGCCGTATCGTGTCGATAGGTTCTGTAGTGGGTTGTGCAGGCAACGCTGGTCAGGCAAACTACGCAGCTGCAAAAGCCGGTGTGATTGGTTTTTCTAAATCTTTGGCACGTGAAGTGGCTTCCCGTGGCATTACCGTTAACGTAGTGGCACCAGGCTTTATTGATACAGACATGACAAAAGCGCTAAGCGATGAACAACGCGAAGCGATTTTTAAAGATATTCCGGCGAACCGTTTGGGTCAGCCAGAGGAAATTGCCGCCACAGTAAGCTTCCTGGTAAGCAATGGTGCGGCATATATAACCGGTGAAACCATTCAGGTGAATGGTGGTATGTATATGGGTTAAGTCTGATTTGAGTGTTAATTCGTAAATTGCATTGACACTCATGAAGATAAAACCTTGAATGTAAAAATCTTGTTGATTAAACTTGGTTCGCTGCTGGTTTGACCAGGCCATTTGTTTCTACTGGTTGCTTGCAAGCCTCGGGCTTGCAAAATAAACTAGCGGCATTTTTTGTATCTAGTGACGTTAAGGGAAACCTAGAATTATGAGTAACATTGAAGAGCGCGTAAAAAAAATCATCGTTGAGCAGCTTGGTGTTAAAGAAGAAGAAGTTAAATCCGAAGCATCGTTTGTTGATGATTTAGGCGCTGACTCGCTTGACACTGTTGAGTTGGTAATGGCGTTAGAAGAAGAGTTCGACACTGAGATTCCAGATGAAGAAGCTGAGAAGATCACGACTGTTCAGTCTGCTATCGACTACATCAACGCAAACAAAGACGCGTAAGCATCTTTTTCCAGATAAAACGGCTCGATAACGAGCCGTTTTCTGTTTACCTTCCTTATAAGTTCCAATGCGAGGGCATTTTGTGACAAAACGTCGCGTAGTGGTTACTGGTCTGGGCATGCTATCCCCACTGGGTTTGTCAGTAGACAAAACCTGGACACGTCTGTTAGCGGGCGAGAGCGGGATCGGTGAAATCACCCATTTTGATTGCAGTGACTATTCCACCCGGTTTGCCGGTCAAATCAATGATTTTGACCCACAAGAATATATCGACAAAAAAGAAGCCAAGAAAATGGACCGCTTTATCCAACTAGGGATAGCTGCGGGTAAACAGGCTTTAGCCGATTCAGGCTTAGCGATTACCGCCGACAACGCGCATCGCGTAGGTGTAGCGATTGGCTCTGGGATCGGTGGTCTTGAACAAATTGAACAGAATCACGTGAAGTTGATGAACAGCGGCCCACGTCGCGTGTCGCCATTTTTTGTTCCATCTACTATCACTAATATGATTTCTGGCTTCCTGTCGATCATGGAAGGTCTTAAAGGGCCAAACCTGAACATCGTTACAGCGTGTACCACTGGTGTGCATAACATTGGTGTTGCGGCCAGAACCATTGCTTATGGCGATGCTGATGCCATGCTGGCAGGCGGCGCAGAAGCGACTATTACGCCGCTGGGTATCGCCGGCTTTGCTGCAGCTCGCGCCTTATCGTCTCGCAACGATGCGCCACAACAAGCCAGCCGTCCCTGGGATAAAGACCGTGACGGTTTCGTTATGGGCGAAGGTGCTGGCGTAGTCATGCTGGAAGAGTATGAATCAGCTGTTGCTCGTGGGGCGACCATTTATGCCGAGTTGGTTGGCTTTGGGATGAGTGGTGACGCATATCATATGACCTCGCCACCAGAAAATGGTGAAGGTGCAGCCGCTTCTATGGTGAATGCACTTAATGATGCACAAATTGCGCGTGAAACGATCGGCTACATTAACGCGCATGGTACCTCTACACCTGCTGGTGACATTGCAGAAGTGTCTGCGGTTAAAGGTGTATTTGGTGAACATGCACATAAGTTGCTGGTGAGTTCAACCAAATCAATGACGGGTCACTTATTAGGTGCCGCTGGTTCAGTAGAAGCTATTTTTACAATACTGGCACTGCGTGACAAAATGGCTCCGCCTACCATAAACCTCGATAATCCGGGTGAAGGGTGTGATTTAGATTTTGTTGCACACAAAGCCAAAGCATTTGAAGAAGAGTATGCGTTATGTAACTCATTCGGCTTTGGCGGTACTAATGGTAGTTTGATTTTCAAACGCCCATAGTACGCATCGCCGTAAAGATGACAAAACGGGAGCACACGCTCCCGTTTTTGTTTGCTTTCAGAGTAAATTTCCCGATTAATAACTGTTATACTCGCCCTAATGATGGATTTTACTTTTCGCAGGGCATGACAGAGTCTGTTCAAATACAATCACTTAACCAATTTGCTCTGAACGATCGACTGGCTAATTACGGCGATGGTGTCTTTACCACCATGCATGTTTCAGATGGCAAAGTAGGTTTGATGTCACGGCATATTGCGCGTTTGGTAAATGATGCTGCGGCGTTAGGCCTGACAGTATCCAAAGACAGTATTGAACAGCTAATTACACAGGCGTTAATGCAGCGCAGTGACGGCGTGTTAAAGATCCTGATTGGAAGTGGCCAGGGTGGGCGCGGGTATTCTCGCCCGGACACGGTTTCTTTGTCGGCTGCGGTCAGTTGGCACCTGGTCCCGGCATTTTATGATGACTGGCGCAGGAATGGCATTGCATTGGCGGTGTCGCCAATCACACTGGCGCAGCAACCGTTGTTAGCCGGATTAAAACACGCAAATCGCTTGGAACAAGTGTTAGTTAAACGGGCCATGCAAAACATGCACTGTGACGACTGCATAGTAACCGATCGCAATAAAACCATTATTGAAGCCAGTGCGGCTAATGTATTTTGGTATAAGCAGGGCATCTGGTTTACACCAGAACTTTCGCAGGCCGGTGTTAATGGTGTTATGCGGCAGTTTATCTTACAGCATGTCAACAATATAGAAGTTGGCGAGTATCATTTGCGCAATCTTGCTGATGCTGAAGCAATCATGCTCACCAATGCGTTAATGCAGATAGTGCCTGCACATTCATTGGTGATGGGCAACCAATCCGACATTGTCAAATATTCGCTGGAGCCGGTTCACGCGATACAAACGTCATTAAAGTGCGCATATGATCAGGAAAGCGCCTGTGCGTAAACTGCTCATTCTGGTGCTCTTACTGATCGCGGCCGGGATGGCAGCGAACGGCTGGTTTCAGCAGCAATTAAATACGCCGCTTGTACTCAGTAGCCCGGTTTTGTATACCTTGCCAGGTGGGCAGACTGCCATCGCAACAATCAACGAATTTGATCGCAACGGCTGGTTACCCATGCCTCGTAAGGTGGCCAGACTGTGGTTGAAATTTGTTGCAGGCAATACTCGTATTCGCGCCGGTACATATGAGATTCAACCGGGAAAAACACTGGCAGAAGTGTTTGCGCAGTTGGCATCCGGACAGGAAGCACAGTTCAATATAACCCTCATTGAGGGTCTGACATTTGAGCAGTGGGCACAAATATTGGTATCTCATCCACGATTAACTAATGACTTATCTGAAGAAAGCCTCCAACCGGTGCTCAATAGCTGGCGCAATCACGCTGATCAGGATGTGACATCACTCGAAGGATTGTTATTAGCTGAAACGTATCGCTTTACCGCAGGCACTAAAGCCAGCGTAATAGTGCAGCGTGCGTCCAATGCGATGCAAACGTATTTATTGGATAATTGGGAAAAGCGAATAGGTGGATTACCTTATAAAACACCCTTCGAGGTGTTGATTATGGCGTCCATCATTGAAAAAGAAACCGCGCTTGAACATGAACGGGCGCATATCGCCGGTGTATTTGTTAATCGCCTCGACCGCAATATGCGCTTACAAACCGACCCAACCGTGATCTACGGTCTGGGAGAGCAATTTGATGGCAACCTGACTCGTAAACACTTGCGGGAAGATACGCCGTACAATACCTATGTACATAAAGGTCTGCCTCCTGGCCCGATTGCCATGATTGGTAAGGCTGCGGTAAACGCAGCATTGTTACCGGAAATTACTGATGATCTGTATTTTGTAGCGAAAGGTGATGGCAGCCATGTGTTTTCCGCTACGTTAGCGGAGCACAATCAGGCGGTCAGGCAGTATCAGTTAAAAATAGAGGATAAGTAAGCGCCCATGAGTGGAAAGTTTATCGTTGTTGAAGGCCTTGAGGGCGCTGGCAAGAGTTCGGTAATTGCATTAATTGAGTCGCTGATCAAGGCAAAAGGCCATCACACTATTACTACCCGTGAACCTGGCGGTACGCCTATGGCTGAGGCCATTCGAGCATGCGTGAAGCAAAATTGGCAGGAAACGGTAGTTGAAGAAACCGAGCTGATGCTTATGTATGCTGCCCGGGCCCAGTTGTTGGCGAATGTGATCAAACCGGCTCTGGCGGAAGAAACCTGGGTTATTGGCGACCGTCACGATTTATCTTCACAGGCCTATCAGGGCGGGGGGCGCGGTATATCGCATTCAACGTTAACTGCCTTGCGCGATCTAACGTTAAAAGGCTTCAAGCCAGACCTAACCCTGTATCTTGACGTAGAACCGGCAACTGGCCTTGCGCGCGCTCGTGGCCGTGGTGAACTGGATCGCATTGAACTGTCGGGACTTGCATTTTTCGAGCGCACGCGGGCGCGATATCAGGCGTTGGCTGCACAAGACGAAAGCATAATAACTATAAGCGCTATGCAGACTATGCCTGAGGTTCACGATCAGGTCCGTGATGTTGTGGAGCAGTTTCTGCAATGATACAGCACAGTGCTACACAAGACTCTCTCTTGCCTTGGCTTACGCTAACGCGTGAGTCGTTGATGCTACGATTTTTACAGCACAGCCTGCACCATGGCCTGTTGGTGAGTGGGCAAGAGGGCATCGGTAAACGTTGTTTGGCTGATGCGATGATGAAAGGGATCTTGTGTTTACAACCGTCAGTGCAGGGTGCTTGCGGAATGTGTCAGAGTTGTAAACTGGTAAATGCCGGTACTCATCCTGATCATCATGTGCTGGAAAGTGAAAAGCAGTTGGGCGTAGACGCCATTCGAACCAGTATTGCCAAGCTCAGTTCAACACCGCAAATAGGCCGTCACAAGGTGTTACTGATCCCCGTTGCCGAGAAAATGACAGAAGCGGCATCAAACGCGCTTTTGAAAACGTTGGAAGAGCCCACTGATAATACGTATTTGTTTCTGCTTACCAGTAAAATTAATAGTTTGCTTCCTACCATACTGAGCCGTTGTGAAAAGGTACATTTGCCCGTGCCAGAGATCGCCCAAAGCCTGAATTGGTTAACCGAACAGGGCGATTTTGAGGTTTCGCAAGCCTTGCTACAGGCATATGGTAACGCGCCGCTCAGAGTATTAAAGGCTTTGCAGGATGAGAACAGCGTGTCGTTCCGGGAGTTTAGCGATGGCCTGGCGGATATGTTAGCGGGTAAAGCCGATATTACCGCGATGGCAGGTAAGTGGCAGGGGAGTACAGAATTGGTTATTGACTGGTGTCAGCAATATTACCATGATCAGTACCGGATGCAGCTGCGTACCAGCGATTTCGAACGGTATCAGCAGTGCCTGGCATTTGCCCGGCGTGCCCAGCATCCGGGCATCAATAAAACACTACTGTTATCACAACTTTTTTCTCAATTAGTTCAAGCATAAGAGGCACATTTTGTTTGTAGATTCACATTGCCATTTAGACCGACTCGATAAATCTCCCGAGGCATTACGCGATACATTGGAATTTGCCCGCCGTCGTGGCGTTGAGCACTTTTTATGTGTGTCCGTATCGGTGAAAGATTATCCTGCGATGGCAGAAACAGTGGCTGAATTTAACGATGTGTCTGTGTCGTGCGGCGTGCACCCTTTACACCAGGAAGATGCCTGTGATTATAACGACTTGCTTACCGCCGCTCGCGATGAAAAGGTCGTAGCCATTGGTGAAACCGGCCTGGATTATTACTATAGTGCAGATACGCGAGATGTACAAATACAATCGTTTATTGACCATATCCGCGTAGCAAATGAAACTGGCAAGCCCCTGATTATCCACACTCGTGATGCACGCCAGGAAACGATTGATTTGTTAAAAGCCCATTTGTTGCCGGGAACTCAAGGGGTTTTGCATTGCTTTACAGAAGATTTGGCTATGGCGCAGGCGGCTATTGAACTTGGCTTTTATATTTCCCTTTCAGGCATAGTAACCTTTAAGTCAGCCACTGAGTTACAAGAGGTCGCTAAAGCTGTCCCACTAGACCGTTTGTTAATTGAAACTGACTCGCCCTGGTTGGCGCCGGTGCCTTATCGCGGAAAGCAGAATCAGCCGGGTTATGTGGTGGAAGTGGCTGAATTTATCGCGAAATTACGAGGGATATCCACAAAGCAACTGGCTGAAGCAACTACGTCTAATTTCTATCGTTTATTTTCACTGGCAAAACGAGTAGAGGCGAAGGCAACTGCATGAGCGGCTGGCGGACGCGTTTGGTAAATAGCCTTGCGCTCACTCAGGACATACCAGAGAGTCGTTTTTTTCAATTGGCGACACAGTCTCCCGATGGTCAGTTACACAATCGAACAGTAGTGTTCAGGGGATTGGATGAGACACAAGATGTGTTGTATCTCGTTACTGACACCCGCAGCCAAAAATGTCTCGATTTTCAATGTAATCGCAAAGCTGCGGTGTGCTGGTATTTTGCGCATAGCCGAGAGCAATATCGATTCTCCGTAACGGGGGAGGTTTGTACCGTTCACTCGCACGAATCACTGTGTTCGCATTATTGGGCCCAGTTATCAGAATCAGCAAAATCCCAGTTTTTTTGGGGAGAACCAGGTAGTGCGCGTAATAATCCTGAATATCCATTGAAGATTGTTACGCCCTCAACACAAATCCCCCCATCTCACTTTGCTGTTATCAAATTAACCGTACAAAACGCAGACTATCTGAGTCTCACCGGTAATCCTCAAATCCGTGAGCGATTTGAATTGCAAAATGGCCAATGGATTTGCCAGCCAATTCTGCCCTGAACTTGCTTCACAGCTCTTGTATTTATGACTTTTTGAGACATCGATGTCACTCCATCGCTTGAGCAAGAAGCGCTTAGTTATCATAATACTAAGCCACAACTGGCTAAAGTATTAACCGTTTAACAGGCATTTTTTGACTTGTAATGTTACTTGTAACATACTGAGCCGATAATAAGGCCGTAAAGGATGGCTATGAGTAATAAGAAAGCACTGACACTACAGGATATCGCTGATGAACTGGGGATAACCAAAATGACGGTGTCGCGTTATTTTCGCGAACCAGAGCGCGTAGCCAAAGCTACCAGGGAACGGATCGCCCGAATAGTGGAAACCCAGGGCTTTATACAAAACCGCGCACCTTCGCTAATGTCTAAAGCGATGTCCAAGACGCTTGGCGTAATTATCCCTTCGCTGTCAAATCAGGTTTTTGCGTCTTTGGTTGAAGGCATTGAATCCATCACTCAACCCGCTGGATTTGACATTTTACTGGCTCATTCCGGGTACGATCCAAAAGTTGAAGAGCGCAAAGTTGCTATGCTGCTGTCATATCGCGTCGACGGCTTACTATTATGTGAAACCACACACACGCCAAAAACGGTAAATATGATCAAGCAGGCCGGCATACCAGTAGTCGAGGCCATGGAGTTACCCGACAATCCGTTGGATATGGCGGTAGGTATGGATCACATGCAGGCATCTTATCATGCCGTTACTAACATGATTAAGCGCGGTCGTCGCCACGTAATTTATTTGGCCGCCCGTCTGGATAACCGCACCCGGCTGAGACAAAAAGGCTATGAGCAGGCTATGTGGGATGCGGGCCTTACTCCGTCTAGTGTAGCCACCCCCTTTCATTCCAGCTTTACTCAGGGACAGGCATTGATGCGACAAGCGTTAAACAACTATAACAATATTGATGGCGTGTTTTGTACTAACGATGATCTCGCTATCGGCGCTATGCAATATTGCATGGAGAAGGGGATTCGCGTACCGTCAGATATGGCAGTGGTGGGTTTTAATGCGCTGGATATCGGGCAGGCGATGAAGCCCAGATTAACCAGTGTGGTTACACCCAGAGAAGCTATCGGACGAAAAAGTGCACAGTTACTGATTGATGCTGTATGTGGCTCCCGGGTTAATCAAACCAAGTTCGATTTAGGTTATTCACTTACCGAAGGCAGTAGTTGGTAGGCCCGCTCCACCAATGTGTCAATCGATTCATTAATATTTAGCGTTATAATGTCTTTTTCGCTGCTATTTGGACGCTCAAGTGCCTCAAACTGGCTTTTTAGCATACCAGCCTTCATAAAATGGCCCTGACGTGCCTGCATTCTCTGTTCTATTAATTCATACGAACCGTCAAGAAAAACAAACGACACATGAGTGATTTCTTGCCTGAAAATATCGCGGTAACGTTGCTTAAGTGCCGAGCATACCACCACAACATGTGTGTCGCGGGCCAGGATTGCATTGGCCTGATGGCATATTTCCCGCAGCCAGGGCGCTCGGTCTTCATCGGTTAACGGCACACCTTGCGCCATTTTTGCTATGTTGCTGGCAGGGTGCAAATCGTCCCCATCAATAAATACAGCGTGCATAGAGGTGGCAAGTGCCGCTGCAACGCTGCTTTTGCCGCTGCCACTCACCCCCATTACTACAACACAGCGATAAATTACAGATTGCGTGGATACAGTCATAGCGGATACTTGTTTGTTGTTAAGAAAATGTATATCTTTAATGTTATGCGTAACATTCTAGCGATGACGTGCAGAATGTAAATATAAAAATGAACAAAGCACACTTAAAATAAGGGGAAATACGTGGAGCAGGGGATGTTGCTGTTATCCGGTGGCGCCATGGTAGGAATACTGATGCTGCTGGTTATCGTGGTGCGAATGCACGCATTTATCGCGCTGATTCTGGTTAGTTTGGTCACTGCCTTAGTGACGGGTGTCGACACGGATAAGATTGTATCTGTGATGCTATCGGGGTTCGGTGGCACGCTGGCTGCGGTTGCTCTGTTGGTAGGGCTGGGAGGCATGATTGGTAAACTGCTTGATGCCAGTGGTGGCGCTGATGTGCTGTCAAAACGCTTACTTGATTTGTTTGGCGAACAAAGAGCACCTTTCGCATTGGGCGTTGCCTCATTATTGTTTGGTTTTCCTATCTTTTTTGATGCCGGTCTGATCGTAATGATGCCGGTTTTACTTACTGTCGCGCGCAAACTGGGTAAGTCAACTCTGCCGTTTGTGTTACCCGCTGCGGGGGCTTTTGCGGTGATGCATGCCTTTGTGCCACCGCATCCGGGCCCGGTCGCTGCGGCCGATTTACTCGGTGTGAACATGGGTATGTTGCTGCTGGTAGGATTGTTGGTTGCTATACCCACCTGGTTCTTTGGTGCTTATTTGTTTGGTTTATATGCAGGTACAAAGTATCCACTGCCTGTTCCGACGTGGTTTTCAGCAACGGGCAGTCATTCTGATGTGAAATCCCGGCCATCGTTTTGGCGTGTCATCCTTATTCTGATAACGCCTCTTGTACTGATTTCGCTGGATACCGTGGCCAATACATTGCTAACAGCCGGTGTACTTGAACAAAGCACCTGGGTAAGTAATCTGAGGCTACTGGGTAAAACGCCGGTGGCACTCATGATCACACTATTACTAACACTGTGGTTATTGCGCGCGCAATTTTCCAGAATGCAATTAGAGTCTCTTTGCAACGATGCGCTGGGGCCGCTCTGTGCAGTGATTTTAATTACCGGCGCTGGGGGCATGTTTGGCGGTGTATTACGCGCATCGGGTATTGGCGATGCGTTGGCTGGCATGCTGGCGGAAACCGGATTACCCATTATTGTTGCGGCGTTTATTCTGTCGTCCTGTATTCGCGTGGCGCAGGGCTCTGCAACCGTCGCCTTAACTACCACTGCCGCTTTACTCGCGCCTGTCGTGGCAGCTCAAACGGGGCTGTCTGCGATGGACTTGTGTTGCATTGTTATCGCCATTGCTGGCGGTGCAACCGTACTTTCGCATGTCAATGACTCTGGTTTTTGGTTGGTGTCCAGATTGCTTAATATGGACGAAAAGACGACGCTTAAAACATGGACGGTGATGGAAACGTTACTTGGCAGTCTTGCGTTTTTGTTTGCTGGCGTGCTTAGCTGGTTGTTTTAACAGAGGTTTGGATAGGCGCAGGACGTTTTGTAGCCTATCCAAACGTACATTGTAAATAAACGATATACCGCTTTTTACGGGCTCACTTCGTCTGGTTTTGGTAAGCCAAATTGTGCAAGCGCTACTTCATATGCCCCAGTCTCAACCCCGTTTAAAGGCGCAAAATTGGGCGCGTCACTGGGCACTATTAGCGTTGGCGTGAACAATTGCGGTCGCGTTAACGCAATAATTGCGGGAATAAACGTGGGGTATTTGGTTAACGGTCCGCCCAATACAAACATGTTAGGATTTATCACTGTGGCCATAGACGCAATAATTCGCGAAATGACTTGTAGCGCAGGGTGAGCTGTGAGATCGTCACCGGCTTCCAGCGCTTCCTGCAACTTGTGCTTGTGTACATAATCCTGCAGGTTAACACCGTCCTCAATCATAATATGCCCAAGCTCGCCAGCCATACCCGATGCACCTTTAATCAAATGATTATCAAAGTACACACCACCACCAATACCCTCACCAAAATAGATGAACATAAAATTGGATTCCTGCTGCGCGATACCATTGGCCTTTTCTGCCAGTGTTGCCCAGTTTACGTCATTATCTATGGTCACTGTGCAGTTGAAATGATGGCTAAACAACTGTTTGAAATTGATGCCGTGGATCACTGTGAATTGAGAAAACGGTAGGGCAATAATTTCGCCTGTAGTGGCATTCACCGGTGTTGCCACCGATACACCAATAGACAACAATGGCGCTTGTTGATCATGAAGTGATAATTCCATGATTTGAATAACGGCTTTGATAAAGTCTTGTTTGTTCCAACTGGGATCAATGGTAAAACACTGGTCGCGAATCACACCAAGCGCAAGGTTTGTAAGGCGCAACTGAATTTGCTTTACGTCAATTGCCAGCGCCAGAATAACGCCTTTGGTGGCATTAATCTCGTAAATAATGCCCGCACGACCTTGTTTATTCTGCGTTTTTCTTTTGGTTTCAATTACCAGACCCTGCTTGAGTAAGCGTTGAGCCGACTCTGATATAGTGGGTCTTGAAATACCGGTGAGTTTCGCGATAGAAGCGCGACTCATTGGCCCATATTGTTTAATTGTATGAAAAAACAACCTGTCTGGCATAAGTGCCACAGGTTGTTTCCTGTCAACCGCGTTCGTTGGGGTGTCATTGTTATTTTGCATGTTGTAATTGTCTTTATTGCGACACATCAGGCCTGTAGGGCTTAATTCTTGTTGTACTGTGAACAAAGCATTGTGTTTACAATTACCATCAAACCTGTTCACAAAGTGTTTTGTTAATATACCTGCTTTTTACTCACCTTCCAGTTTTTTATAAAGTTAACCGGGTTAATCAAGTTAGTAATGTAGTACTCATACCTAAAAAGGGGGCCAAAGGTGCTTTTTGTTGGTTAACGTTACTCACAACCCTCTCTATTTTTAAAATAAAAATTATAAATAACAGTGTGTTATTTGAATTGTCGCATCATGTGATCAACAGGCTTTTTACCAGAAACGGTAAATATTGGTGTTTTTCATCGTATTTTTAAAACAAAATAATGTATTTCAATTGAAAACATCTTTATTTTCCAGTCTAGCAATTACCACACCGCATTGAACAAAAATTCGGTGAATGACAAGTATTTTACTTATTTGTTAGGTTTCTTTACAAAACGCTTGCATTGTTATCAAATTGTAAGCTATAAGTTCACCTGTTACAGATTATTAACAATGTTGGTGGTCTGTACGGTTCAATACGGAAGAGAGAAATCGTATTGAATGTTAGCACTGCGTACTGCGTGTAGGACTTCCTACGACTTTGCGTTATCGGAATAGTGGTTGGGTCACTTATGACAACGATGGCAAAAAGCAGGCACAAACGCACATATAAACAAAAGTGTTAATCTCAATTGGAAACCAAAACTATGTTTTATAAGAATAAACTAGCAACAGCTGTATCCGGGGCACTTTGTGTCATGGTCGCGTCAGGCGTCTATGCACAGGAAACGGACACGGTAGAAAAGATTGAAGTAAGAGGCGTAAGAGGCAGTTTATCCCAGTCGATGAATGTCAAACGACAATCAACGGGCGTTGTGGATGCTATTTCTGCTGAAGACATGGGTAAATTCCCTGATACCAACCTGGCAGAATCACTCCAGCGCATTACCGGTGTATCGATTAACCGTGTGAACGGTGAAGGTTCAGAAGTAACGGTACGTGGTTTCGGCGGTAACTTTAACCTGATTACGTTAAACGGCCGTCAAATGCCTGCTGCTAACGTTGCATCAATTACAGGTAACCCGTTAGACCAGGGCGCATCTGGTACTACGCGTTCTTTTGACTTCTCTAACCTGGCTTCTGAGGGTGTAAGCGGTATTGAAGTATACAAAACTGGTCGTGCGGCAGTGCCATCAGGCGGTATTGGTGCAACCATTAACATCAATACGCTGAAGCCACTGGCACAGGGCGATGATCGCGCGTCAATTGGTGTTAAAGCCATGAAAGACGAAGGCGGTGACGGTGTAACACCAGAGTTAAGCGGTGTAGCTAACTGGGTAAATGACGACGGTAACTTCGGTGTTGCGCTGTTTGGTTCTTATCAGGAACGTGATTCTGGTAGCCGCCACATGAGCGTGGAAAACTACCAACTGTACAACTGGGATTCAACGTCACCGGGTACGTTTGGTTTAGTTGACGGTGCTACCGTAACCAATGCACCAGAAGAAGGGCAATTGGTTGCTATGCCTTCTAACCTGGGTATTGGTTTAAACAATGATAACCGCGAACGCGTTAACGGCATGTTAACCGTGCAATATGCGCCTAATGATCAAATGACCATTACTGCTGATGCAACGTACGCGAGCAACACCATTTCTTCTACGTCAATTGTAGATGGTATTTGGTTTGCGCGTCAGTTTACCGATATGGAATTTGATGGCAACCCAGTGGTTGCTACTCCTATTCGTTTTACTGAAGATATCGATGGTGGTAAAGATTTCTTCTTCCAAAACCTGGTAATGGGTGCGAAGGACGAGCTGAAGTCATTTGGTTTTAACGTAGACTGGTGGGCAAACGATGCCCTGAACCTGCGTTTTGATGCCTCATTGGCGGAAGCAAGCAGTGGCGGCAATGGCCCATACGGCAAAAACGTAATTCGTTTCAACGTTGCTGGTGCTACTGCTGGTTGGCAAACAGTTGATTACTCGCAGTCTTTACCACAAGCAAGTATTGTCGTAGACGATTCAATCAAGGGTAACAACAATGGAATCTTTGATTTGGCTGATGTTGGTCCGCAGGTAACTCGCGCAATTTCGTCTGATCAAACGTCAAAAGTAAACCAGTTCCGTTTCGACGGTACCTGGGATAAAGGCGGCGATTTAAAACTTGATTTCGGTTTGGGCTATTTGTCTACCGAAATGGAACAGGTTCGTTACGAAACTGAAGCACAGCTGGGTGGCTGGGGTGTTGCTGATGTAGGCAATATTCCTGAAGGTCTGTTGGAGATCACTTGTACCGCATGTGCGTTCCAGGACCACAACATGAGCGGCGTAGCCGGGGCCGATGCGATGGCAGTTCCGTCAGGCGCAACCACTATTCCATTGGGTAGTGTGTCGTTCCGTGGCAATGCCGTTGATTTGTTAAACGCAGTGGCGCCAGCTTACGGTTATACACCGGGCGATCTGCCAGCGGTAAGCTCTGCCAACAACACCGTTAAAGAAGACATTTTGTCATTGTATGCAATGGCAACATTGGAAGGCGAAATTGGTGGCTTTGAAGCGAACTTAGTAGTAGGTGCGCGTTACGAGCGCACAGATGTAACTTCTATTTCGTTACAGTCGGTACCCGAGCAAATTATTTGGACGTCAGATAACGATTTCCGTGTTCAGTTAGGCTCGAATACCGAAGCGCTGTCGGAAGATCACATGTATGAGAGCTTCCTGCCAAATATCGACGTATCACTTAACATTACTGATGATATAAAAGCCCGTGCATCTTATAGCATGACCTTAGCGCGTCCTGCTTATAATCAGATGTACACTGCTACCAGCATTGGTGCACCGGGTCGTCCTACCTATTTAGGTGGTGTGGCTTCGGGTAGCCGTGGTAATGCGAAGCTGGATCCATTGTTGTCTAACAACTTCGATGTGTCTCTGGAATATTACTACGACGAATCCAGCATGGTGTCAGTAGGTTACTACCGCAAAGACGTAGAAAACTTTGTGGGAACACAACAAGTTTCGCAAAGCCTGTTTGGTTTGCTTGACGCTACATCAGGCCAGGCTGGTACAACGTCGGGTGATGCTATCGCAGCATTGCAGGATCGTGGTATCGAAGTAACTGAACGTAACTACTTCACTATGACAGCACTGCTTGCCAATCCGGATGCCTATCCGAATGGCGCAGACGACTTTGTGGAAGGTCAGTTGTTCGCAGACGAAGTATTTGCCGCTTAT
>NZ_JBLBUE010000062.1:0-18598 GCF_047290655.1 Alteromonas sp. AMM-1
ATTTGTTTGGCTAATTTACATTTTATTAACTAAATGGGTTGCTTGGGTAATTCAGGTAACAAGGTAAACAGGTAGGGCACAAAATAATGGTAAACAGGAATAAGTCGTTCACTCCACTGCGAATTGCGCTGGCAGGCTTGCCGATGCTACTGAGCGCGTGTTGTGCAGCACAACTGGCTGACAGGCAGGTAAACAGTCAGCTATCTGCGTCGTCACAGGGCGCTCAGGTAGAGCGTTTAGACCGGGGATTGGTAGTGATCCCAACTGACAATGGCAATCATCTCAGCTGGCGCTTGTTGGCAGATGATCCTGATACTGTCTCGTTTGATGTATACCGCAACGGACAAAAAATTAATTCAGCTAAACTTACTGAAGCCACTTTCTTCACTGATGAGCAGGGAGAGGCAACGGACCGTTACCAGGTAAAGGCATTTTACAGTCGCCAGCATGGTCGCTTTCAACCAGAAGTGCGCGGGGCGGCAGTGTCTGAGGAGGTTTTGCCATGGCAAAACCCCTATTTGTCGATACCACTGGTAAAGCCTGAAGACGACTGGATCCGGGGGCAGGGCTACAGCTATTCGGCAAACGATGCTTCAGTGGCCGACCTCGACGGTGATGGTGAATATGAAATTCTGATCAAATGGTATCCCGATAATGCAAAGGATAATTCGCAAGCCGGGTTTACCGGCCCAACGCTGATCGACGCTTATACTCAGCAAGGCGAACAGTTGTGGCGAATAAACCTGGGGCCGAATATCCGCTCGGGTGCGCATTATACGCAGTTTATTGCTTACGATTTTGACGGCGATGGCCGGGCCGAACTGGCCATGAAAACGGCAGATGGTTCGGTAGACGGCGAAGGACAGGTGATTGGTAATGCGGGGGCTGATCACCGCAATGATGCTGGCTACGTCTTGTCGGGGCCGGAATTCCTGACAATGTTTGATGGTCTTACCGGCAAGGCACTGGACACGATCAATTATGAGCCGCCCAGAGGCGATGTGAGCAGTTGGGGCGATGGCTATGGTAACCGGGTTGACCGCTTCCTGGCCGGGGTTGCTTATTTAGATGGTGAAAAGCCAAGTTTATTTATGGCTCGCGGTTATTACACCCGGGTTGTGGTGGCTGCGTACGACTGGTCTGAAGGCAAATTACAAAGTCGTTGGGTATTTGATACCAATAATGGCGGTGCAGATACGCAGGCATACGGCCAAGGCGCCCATAGCATTACGGTAGGCGATGTAGATGACGACGGCAGGGATGAAATCGTGTATGGCGCCGCAACGATCGACGATGATGGACACCTGCTTTATTCCACTGGTTTGGGCCATGGTGACGCCCAGCATATGACTGATATTGATCCCAATCGTCCGGGCATGGAAATTTATATGGTGCACGAAACGCCCTCAGCCTATACCAAAAATGGTGTGGAATACGGCGTTGAGTTACACGATGCTGCAACAGGTGACATTCTGTGGTATCGGCCCAGCAATCAGGCCGACGTTGGCCGCGGCGTGAGTGCCGATATCGATCCGAATTATCCCGGTAATGAGAATTGGGCTACACGGGGAGGTCTGGTTGCGGCTGATGGTACCGTTATCAGCAGTAACCGGCCTGCGCCAGTGAATTTTGCCACCTGGTGGGATGGTGATTTAAGCCGTGAATTACTCGATAAAACCACTATCTCTAAGTGGTTACCTGAGGTGATGGGTACTACAACCTTACTGGAAGGCGCAGAGTACGGTGTCGTGTCGAACAACGGTACCAAGGCTACCCCCGCGCTGTCAGCGGACATATTTGGTGACTGGCGTGAAGAGGTGATGTGGGCCACCGCAGACAGCAGTGAGTTGCGGATATTCTCAACTACCCATACCACTCAACATCGCTTCCCAACCCTGATGCAGGAAACCCAATACCGCGTGGCTATTGCGTGGCAAAATGTGGGCTACAATCAGCCTCCGCATCCTGCTTTTTATCTGGGCAATGATATGCAGGATGCGCCGGATTATCAGGTTTCTGCCGCAGAACTTGCGCCTTTCTATGCCGCTTCTGCAAATGGATTTGAGCAGCAAATTACGGTAAATGTTTATCAGCACGGTGATAAAGTTCGCCATACCAGACTGTATCGCAGTACGTCGGATGATCCTGACAATAAGCAACTAATTGCAACCCTCAGCAAAGGTGAATCGCGCTATACCGACACCGATGTGCAACCTGATGTGACATATCTGTATTGGGCAGAACTGGATCTGGTAAGACAGTTCAATACCGTTTCATTACCACCAACGTATGCATCGCTAAGCAGCAGTCTGCTGCCGGTTGTGAAAGTATTTCCGGTTAGCAGCGATGCACCGGTAAGCTTGTCGTGGTTTACCCGTGAAATTGATATTGCTGGGATTGAAATTATCCGTGCAGCACTGACTGATCCGTCAGCCGATCCTGCTTCATTACCAAGACTTACTGTGGCCACACTATCACCAGCAGATACCACTTGGACAGACACAACCAGTGTAGGCGGTGAGCGTTACTATTACTGGTTGGCGTTCATTACCACCAGTGGCGAGCGGGTGGAAGAGGGGCCTGTGTTTGCAGAGCGCTTTTTAGTACCCAAAACGCACTTAATCAGCGAAGAAGTTCAGGGGGGCATACAAATCAGCTGGTCGTTAGAGGATTTCCCCCAGCCAATACAAGGCGTACAGGTGTATCGCAATACCAGCGAGCAATTAAGTGGCCGGACGCGGATCAGCTCAAGTGCGCCTGTAGCAGGTTCTATAATTGATTCGCAAAGTTTAGAGCCGGGTACTACTTACTGGTATATGTTTAAGCTCACGATGCAGGATGGTAGTACTGTTAATACGGATCCCGAAGCGGCCATTACCTATTCGCAGATAAGCGCACAGCCGCAAACCAACCTGACCAGTCAAAAGGCAGAGGGCGGTATTCAGCTTAACTGGTCATTGGCTGGCTTTGCACAACCCATCCGCAGTGTGCAGATTTACCGCAACACCAGTGCGCAATTGAGTGGCCGTACCCGCATAAACCCGGGTGCTGCCGAAACCGGCAGTTTTCTGGATACCCAAAATCTGGTTGAAGGGACGCAATACTGGTACATGTTTAAACTTACCATGCAGGATGGTAGTACCATCAACACCGATCCGGAAGCCGTGGTGACTTACTGAACGGTAAATCCGTTTTGCCATTCCCCCTGTTGCCGAATCAGGTGCTGGGTGAGGGTGCCGGATAATTTGATTTAAATGAAAAGGCCTCAGGCGATTCCCCTTGCTCCTGGAGCAGGGTGAGTCGTTCGAGCGCTTCATCAATAGTAGGAATATGACCATCCTCAATCCACCATAGTACATACATGTTGGTTTGAGGGGCAAAAAACCATTCACTTTTTCTGCGTAAAAAATCCCGGTGGATGGTTTTAAACAGAAAGTTCTTTAATGTTTGCGGGCAAGACCATACCGACATATTCAGTATTACATCCGGGTCGTCGAAGGCTTTGATGTTGGTTGCGTTACCTGCATCGTCCTTGAGCCGCCAGATAAACCCTTCGCTCGCTTCTGCAATGGCGTTTACGCGGTCCAGGTTATCAACAAAATCTTTAATTCTGGGATCGTCTAGCGGATAACGGGCTTTGGCTACATTAAGTTGAGCGAGTTGCATAGGGCGTTCCTTGTCCGAATTGAAAAAACGGCGGGTGGCGAATACCACCCTATGTCTATTTTATTGGGGCAATGAACAGAAATTAAACAGTATGACGAGATGTTTTTGTCAGGCAAACCGTTTTGCGATTACCTGTTTTGGATACTGTGCATTAAATCCTTCGTGTTGCAGCCACATGATGGCGGTATCTACGTCGTTAAAGTGATGCAGCATAAAGCGAATACTGCCCGGAGCCAGCATGCGGTTTAACTGATACTCTTTGAGCATGTTCGGGCTATAAACGTGGGCGGCTAATTTCAGATTGTTCAGGTTACACCAAAGCGCCAGTTCGTGAATGATGGGTTCTATTTCAGGTGTGCCCAATACCCAGCTATCCAGATAAACAATATGTGCCCAGGGAGAGGACGATAATGCAGAAGCGTGTTTTACAAACGCAGTTTGATAGCGTTTCGCAATTGCCTCGTTCCACACACCGCTAACACTGGCGTTCAGTATGTTACCCGTTGTCCAAATTTCAAAATCGCCGGTACCTTTCACATCACACTCCGTTTTAGATGCTCTGGATTAAACATAGCGCTAATTTGATAATTTTCAACAGGGCTGGGCTATTGGGAAGAAGTCGGAGCAGGGGCCTGCTCCGGCAGAGTGAAAAGCTTAGTATTTTAGCGCGACCGTTTCTACCAAAATGTTGCGGTGATGGGCCTTGGCACTGAAGTCTTTCACCAGTTCAACTACATCAAACGCCACGGATTTTGAGTTAGTAAAATCCAGAATAACTTTTGAATTATCTGGCAGTGAATTCAGTTTCTTTAAAATACTGGGCTTGTTGAAAAACGACACTTCTTCAGCGAGCACAATGTGGTGGGTTTCCATATCGTGTTGGTTTTCTACCGTATCGCGGAAGTGGAAGGAGTTTTTGTAACTGTGCTTTAAGGTAAAAAACACACTCACGGCCAAGCCTGCAATAACCCCTGATAACAGATCCGTTACCAGCATTACGATGATGGTTGCCATAAACGGTAGAAATTGCTCCCAGCCGGCGCGGTACATTACTTTAAACGTAGCCGGTTTGGCCAGTTTGTAACCCACAATGATGAGTACCGCCGCCAAAGAAGCCAGCGGGATCATATTAAGCAAGCCGCCAATAGCTGCAACAGCAATGAGCAGGAAGAAACCATGCATAATGGCACTGAGTTTCGTTCTGGCGCCAAACGCAATATTGGCTGAACTTCGCACAATGACCTGTGTTACCGGTAAGCCACCCAATAATCCGGACACAATATTCCCCAAGCCCTGAGCTTTTAGTTCACGGTTTGCTGGCGTGGTATTTCTTTGTGGGTCCAGTTTGTCCGTTGCTTCTACGCTGAGCAGCGTTTCAATACTGGCCACTACAGCCATGACTGCAGCAATAGTGAGTACATCAAGCGAGAACATCTGTGTAAATGCCGGGAACGCCATTTCGTTGGTAAGATCGGCAAAACTATTAATTACCGGCAGCGACACTAATTGGTCAGCACTAAGTGGAGAGCTTGCCTGACTCAATATAACGCTGAATAGGATACCCAACAGCACAACAACGATGGGCCCCTGAATAAGCTGAAATACCTTGTGACGTGGTGTGAGGTATTTATCCCATACAACAAGCAACAAAAGGGAAAATGCCGATATCAACAATGCAGGTAACGAAATTTGGGAGATCGCATGGGTGATGGCAGAAAAGGTATTTTCGCCGTTGGTTTGTTGAAACGCCTGCTCACCCAGAAAGTCTGCATGCCAGCCCAGTAAATAGGGAAGTTGCTTAAGGATAATCAACAAACCTATGCCCGTTAACATACCCGTGATGACAGAGGTGGGGAAAAAGTATGCAACAAATCCGGCGCGTAGGTACCCAAGGGCGATTTGGAAAATACCCGCAAGCACTACGGCGCACAAAAAGAGTTCCCAGCTTCCCAGGGTGGTGATCGCGTCAAATACAATAACCGCCAGACCAGCAGCCGGTCCGCTTACACCCAGACGCGAGCCACTTGCCATGCCAACCACAATACCACCTACAATGCCGGCAATGATACCGGAGAAAAGTGGTGCACCTGATGCCAGCGCTATACCTAAACACAAGGGAAGGGCAACGAAAAACACCACAATACTGGCAGGTAAATCCTGCTTGATGTGTTTAAATGAGAGTTCCGTTTTCATTATTTAATCCTTACATTCCTGCCGCCAGTTTGGCTTCGGCATACGCTTGTTCCATTTCTTCGAAGGCATTGGTTTGCGGGTTCCAGCAAGCAATTGTGCCGTGCTCAATGTTGTACACCCAACCGTGCAGTTGAATAGCGCCAGTGGCTAATTTGGCTGCTACCGCAGGGTGGGTTTTAATATGTTGCAACTGTTGCAGCACGTTTTCCTGTGTAACGTCATCAAGCTGATTTAACGTCACTTCGCCATGTTTCTCTCTAATGACTTCTGTGGCACAGCGGCAATGTCCCAGCCATGCTTTCACATGAGGAAGGCTGTCGAGCTTTTCTGGTGAGATTGCGCCTTTCATGGCACCACAGTCTGTGTGCCCGCAAATTACCACGTGCTTAACCCCCAGCGCTGCAACGGCAAACTCAATGGATGCGGTCATGCCGCCGGTTTGGTTGCTATGCGGTGGTACAATATTGCCTGCATTGCGGCAAATAAATAAATCGCCTGGTGCGGTTTGCGTTACCAGATTGGGATCAATGCGGGAATCAGAACAGGTGATAAACAATACTTCCGGACTTTGACCATTGGCCAGTTTCTTAAATGTGTCCTGTTGCTCGGGAAAGATATCTCGCTGGAATTTAGCGACGCCAGAAATTACGTGATCCATAAGAAGCGCTCCGAAATGAGAAGAGAAAATAAAACAATCTGACAATCATAGTGTGTGATAAATATATAGTTTAATATCTTACTCGGTGATAGTTAAAAGCTATCATGGTGTAAAGTCGCGGCGAGTCGGATATTTACCGCGCCGAATTGCGGGAACTCAGTGTTTTTTACTGCAAACAATCAAAATTTTGCGATAAATAACTGAGCGTATTTTGAGGGGGAAATCTTTTATAAAACAACAATTTGTAAATTAATTGTTTATTTTGTTTAATTGATGTAATCAGTGTGTTTTGGTTGTGTTTTGGCGGTTCGCAACACGCGCTTGTGATGTTAAACGCAAACGTTGGTTAGCCACGATTTCGCTTAGCGTTGTTCAGCTCGCTGTTTCATTAGCCCGAGTAACATTACGTGAAAATCGTGGAAAATTACCTTTCCCCACACCCTTGAATACCAGCCCAGGTTGGTATTGTCTTCCAGTGTGGTACTTAGGGTTAAGCGGGTATAGCCTTCCGGTGTGGGTTCGAGCGTGTAGGCGCCATAAAGTGGTGAGAATATCTCGCCACCCAGTTTTACGTGCTTGTCTAACGCGTGGTCGGGTATGCGTTCAGGATCGATCTTAAACTGATACGCCATTTGTTTTGCTGGCTCCCAAACGGTGATCACTTCCTCAAACACAACGCCTTTTTCCCATTCACTGGTCCTTACCGCATCGCGGGCTAACCCTGTCATTGACGCTCGTAAAGGACGTGGAATACCGATTAGCTGCCCAAATGACCACGGCAATTCTTGCTTGCTTATTACATCCACATTACCAATTTCTCGCCAAACCTGTTCTGGTGTGGCCGCAATCAAAATGCTGTCGGTAACGGTATATTGATAGGAAGATGAAAATGCAGTTAACTCAACCGGTGTGCACACAATGGGTAATAACATTACCGATAACAGCGGTTTGTGCGGCGCGTTTTTACGGTGTAAGTGAATCCAACGCGCGGCTAAACCGCCCATACTGGCGCAAAAGAAAAAAGCCGGTGAGGCAAGTACTACGCAAATACTGCCTTCGAGAAGTGTTACTACAGTTACCAACAAACACACTAAAACCGGTTGCCAGGCTAGTCGAATGGCACTGGAAGAAGACACACTGCTCCCTTGTTTTAATTCACAATAAAGACGCAGATAACCCACAGCAAAGGGCACCAGAAACAAGAAAGATAGAGTAACCAGGCCATTGAGATGACTAAGTGATTCCAGTTCCCATATTACCCGGAATAGTAGGCCATACATTGCACCAGCAATGATGCCAATTCTCGATGGCGTTAATGTCAATGTTGGCTTAATCATTACATTCCTTGTATTTCATTTATCCTGATGATTACGTTACTGGTTAGTCCTGTGACGGCAATAAAAGTTCGCCATTGCGGGGCATCTTGCTTATATCTTGCAGTATCTCGCTTAGATAATCGGCAAAATCCAGGTTATCCGGTTGTTTAATTCCACTGACTAACTGCTCAAAAGCGATATGATACGCCTGGCTTTGTGCTGGCTGATCAAGAGTGTGACTGTAGGCTGCCGCCAAATACAGATATTGCAGGTGCTGGTATTCGTTAATGGCACCTGATTCAGCGCCTGCCAACATATCGCGAATTTCTTCCAGTGCTGCCTGGCGATACTGTGTCGCTTTGTCGGTATTGCCCAGTTCCTGATACCAGCGGGCGAGCAGGCGTTTTAGGTGATTTTTACCGTGAATGTCCAGATCTCGCAGCGCGTACACGCTTTCAAGTGCAGTCAGCGTTTCTTCAAGGGTGCCGGGCGCTGAACGCCGTGACGTTAAATAGGAGGCTATTGAGGTTTTTTCCTGCTCGGTGAGTGCAAAGTCACCAATTAAACCCACAAAGCCTGATGCCTCACAAACCCATATTCCATGGGGATCGGTATATGGCCAAAATACCTGATCATATTTACTGGACCAGTGATAAATGTAGCTACCGTAACTGGCGGGTTCGCTAACGTGGCAGGTTTCACCCGCCAATATCGGATCGTCGACTTCACTCTCAACCCAGGTAGTGGCTGTTGCGTTTATGCTCAGCAACACCGCCAGATAACCCACCGCCAGGGGCTTTGTCCTGGGTAACAATGCTATGCTTAGCATAAGTTTTTCCTGCTTTGGGTAATTTGAATTAAGCGTCCCTGATCATCAAACACCAGCTCAACAAAATTACCAGCCATCAATTCAGCATCGGCGTGTTTTGTTTGCATCAGATCCTGCATGAGTTGGGGCGATACGGTGATTTTTTGATTATTACAGTCGGTAAAAAGCCAGTTTCCTTCGTGTTTGGCCAGCATGGCGTGCTTGGAGTGAAAGGCTTTCAGGGTAGCAAGGTTGTCGGTGTATTTTTGATTGTATACCATGAGTTTTTGCTGGTACTTACTGGCCTCAGGCAGTTCATTTTCGTAGCCGTGATAGGCAACGGCCACCTCCAGCCCATCCGTTACTGCTATAGGGGCTTGTCTGACAACGCTGTTCATTGCATAAATGACTACCAGGCAGCACAGCGCACCAGCCAACGCCATCCACTCTTTTCCGGGCAGATAAATACGCCAGGAGAACGGTTGCCTGGCTTGATTGAGTACCTGCCTCTTAATGCGTCCCGGTGCCGGATATTGCTGCTTACTGCGTTCGTAAGCGTGTTTAAAATCGTTGTCGTTCATGCTGTTGGTTTCCACAGTTTACGCAGGTTATCGCGGGCGTAGCGCAGGCGGGTTTTAACGGTTTCCACCGGCACGTTACATATGGTGGCGATATCCTGCAGACTGAAATCTTCCTGTTGCAGCGAGAAGGCTTCGCGCTGGGTAAAGGGCAATAGTTTCAAAGCCTGATGAAAGTCATCGCAGGGGGACGTTTCCTGATGATTATCGGGCAGGGTGTCAATATCATCGTCGTAGGTCCAGCGCTTGTTGCGGCGGATCTCATCAATCAGCATACGATGACCAATGGTGAATAACCAGGCCTGAAATTGCCCCTGCGCCTGATACAGTTGAGGTGATTCAATGAGCTTTAACCACACTTTCTGGGTAATGTCGGCAGCGGCGTTCGGATCGCTCATTACCAGCAGGTAATAGTAAAGGCGGTTTGCATGTTCATCGTACAAGGCTTCCAATGCCCGGTTGTCGCCCGTGGTTTGATATTGCCGCACCAGCGCATCCGGGTTACTGGTGGCTGAGGCAGACAACGCCAAAGCCGGCGCTGCCTCCTGTCCGGCTGCGGTGAGCCGGTTCTTAATTGTTGTCAGAAATCCTAATCTGGCTATTCCCATTGGCACTGTCCTTATTGCTCTAACGCGAATGTCAGCATGACCTGTAAACCAGTTTGCGCTAAGGGAACACCTTTTTCAACCCGAGGCTGGTATTTCCATTTAGCCAGTGCTCGGCGCGCTTCGCGGTCGAATATGCGTTTAGGTTCGGCATCCAGGATGCTGATGTTCTCCACCGTGCCCTGTGGGGATAAATCGAACGCCAGCTTTACCCAGCCTTCAATGCCATCGCGCGCGGCATCAGGCGGATAGCTGGGGTCAACTCGCACAATGGGGCGGGCCATCATATCCTGATTACCGTTGCCCATGGTGGTATTTATTGTGACTTCGGTATTTACCGTAACCGGATCGATAGTGAAATCCGTATTGGTTGGGCCGGGCTCTTGAGGCGGTATAGTAGGCTTGGATTCTGGCGCTTTTACCGGCTCTGGCATGGGCTTTATCTTGGGGCGTACCTGGATTTTGGATTCTTCCATATCAAACACAATATTTGTAAGTACCGGGTTTTCTGTTGGCGCGGGTAAATCAGCTTGTTGTTCAATGAGTTTGGCCATCATTACAAACAAACTGAACGTTAGCGCGCCTGCTAAGGCAATATTGGTCATCGTTTTCAGGCTGCCAGGGAAAACCAGCGAAGTGGAGGGTAACGCGTTGGGTGTTGCGATATTGGTTTGCATGCGAAGCTCCTTATTATTGGGGCGAAGCGGTGCATGTAATGGTTAACTGAACATTGTCACTGTACCGCCTCTTCATATGCATAACGACTGAGGCGGCAGGATGGGGTGAATTTATTTACATTATTTTTCAGCTGCCAAGTAATACAGCAACATGGCTTTCACAAATGCCTGACAATCCTTGGCGGTAGAGGGGTCATAATGCCCGCCGTTGGTCAGATTGTTGGAGAGCACCCTAATACCCACAAAAGGCACGCCGTAGGCATCTGCAATTTGTGCCGCAGCGGCGGTTTCCATTTCCTCGGTACTGGTACCAAACTGGTCATGTAACCAGGCTATGCGATCCAATTCATTGTTCCAGAAGTTACCGCTGGCGATGGTACCTTCAACTACCTTGCCGCGCATATAGTGTTGTTTTACCGCGTGTGCGGCGGCGATTAATTCGGGTGAGCCCAGGTAGTAACGAATACGCTCGGCATCTTTGGCAGAATCGCCTTCCCCCGCACTGCCGGAAGATGCCAGTAAATCCATCGGTAACCAGGTTAATGGCGCAGAGCCTTCACCTTTGGCTCGAAATGGCGTTTTGAAGTTACTGGCGTTCACCGCGCGTTTACCAATAACAATATCGCCCACTTTCAGGCTGGGATCGTGACCACCAGACGTTCCCTGATTAATAATGGCACGCGGTCTGTAGCGCTCTATACCAATTGCCGTCGCAGCTGCGGTGTTTTCCAGTCCTTTGCCGGTTTGTGCTACAACAATGGGATAACCGTTTAACGTACCCAGATAAAACGTGGCGTGCCCGGATTTTTCCGTGCGTACGTTTTCCAGCAAACTGGCAAAATATTCAGCTTCAATTGGCATGGGGCCCTGAATCATCACCGGGGCTTGAGTGGGTGACGAGGCAGGAATGGCGACGTGCCTGAAATCACCTGCTTGCGACAAGGTTGTGACAAGCAGCGAAGAGAATGTAACTAGCCAGCGTAAGATTGTCATAGCGTCACAGTATCCATTTCCAAATAATAAAAACGGCTAAGAAGCCAAATAAGTAAACGAGTCCAGCCCGGCTTAACCACAACAGGATTTTTCCGCCACTGAGTTCAGGAGGCAAGTTTGCCCGCTGAACCAGCCTGTAGTTAAGCCATGCGAACATGGGCGTGGTAACAAAAGCCAGTGTCATGGCAAAGCCCAGCATGGTGAGTAATGCAGACTGGAAAAATAACACAATAGCGAAACTCATCACCGATACCCAGATCAACCAGCCCACATAGATGTTTTCCGGGATGTCTGACTTTCCCTTCAGCAAACTATGGCATTCGGCCAATGCGCGTGAATAACCGTCGTAAACGGTAATGGCTGAGCCAAAAATACATAAAAATGCAACCACAGCAATAAGGTAACGAGACCACTCACCAATGGTGGATGCATATAAATTAACCAGTTGTTGCGAAAAGCCAATGCCGCCAGTGGCAAGTTGCTCGCCACTGCCATGCAACACCAGTGCGCCCAGAGCCAAAAATACCAGTGCCAGCAAAAGGGTAACAAAATAGCCAAGGTTGAAGTCAAATAGCGCTGACGAAGCTGTTACCTGTTGTTCCTGGCATTGTTGTTTTAACCATAGGGAAGTGATCCCCGAAATTTCAATAGGCGCAGGCATCCAGCCCATGGTGACGACTAAAAAGCCAATGGCAGCCAGAGTCCAGGGGGAAGGCGATTCAAAGCCTGCCGGCGCAACCGGTCCTTGTTGCCAGGCAATTAGCGTGGCGCTTACGGTTGCAATTAGCAGTGCAACCATAATGAATTTAGCAACCTGGTTGAGCAAATGGTAATGCCCGGCTATCAGCACCAGTAACATGGCGGCTAGCAGGCCACCTGCGATCACCGGTAATGGCAGGCTAAACGGTAAAAATAAACTAAACAAACTGGCAGAAAACAACAGCAATGCCGCCGCATTCACAAACGACACCAAAGCATTTAACGCAAAACTGGTAAGCAGATACGGTTTGCCCATGTGTGCATAGCCCGTTTGCAATGTTTGTTGTGTGGCGATGGTGTAACTTACTCCCGCTCGAAAAAACGGATACTTAAACACGTTAACCGCCAGTATTAGCAAGGCGAGTTGCCAGCCGAATTGCGCTCCCGCCTGAGTTGATGCAACTAAATGACTGCCGCCAATGGCTGCGGTAGCCATCAGAATACCCGGGCCAAGACGTTGAATAAGTAGTTTAAGACGATAAAAGCGGTTTTCTGATACCGAGTGCTGTTCCACGAGCATTCCTGCGAAGACGTAAATACAATAGTGCAACCAGTGTATCCTAACTATCTGAGGAATAAGAGAAGATTTCCATGTAATTACGGTTAAGATTGAAATAAAAGTACTGGAATGACATTTTCCGGTGCACTTAAACAACTTTTTCCCGCCGACCCTTAATCGCACAAAGTCATACAGCTTTCCCCAAAATCGCAGATAAGCGCTTTTGTTGCTGTAGATTCTCTATCATTAAGGGTGTGCCGCTCGTGAAAGTTATGCTCAACATCCTGTACATGTGCTCAGGCCTTCGCTAAACTTGTACTATATAATGTACAAGTGAGGTGCAGATATGAGAATCGTCTCTTTTACCGAAGCCCGCAATAGTCTAAAAACCGTTTTAGATAATGTGATTAATGATGCAGATACCACCATCATCACTCGTCGTGACTCTGAAGATGCTGTTGTAATGTCATTGGAGTATTACAATAGCCTGATGGAAACGGTGCATTTGCTTCGCTCGCCAGCGAACGCTGAACACTTAAATCGTTCAATTGCGCAGTTTAAAGCCGGTAAAACGACTCAGCGAGAACTTATTGATGAGTAACAGGTTGTTATCATGGACTGATGAAGCCTGGAATAGTTATGTCTATTGGCAGACGCAAGACAAGAAGACCCTGAAACGGATTAACAGGCTAATTGCCGATGTTCAGCGCTCACCTTTTGATGGGATCGGAAAACCCGAACCCCTTAAAGAAAATCTGTCGGGATTCTGGTCCCGCAGAATAGATGATACTAATAGGTTGGTATATGCCGTGGACGATTCAGTAATAACGGTTATTTCGTGTCGCTATCATTATTAGCCCATTGCCTGCGTTCGCACCGATTGTGCACCAGCCCAATATTTCACCCACTCACTTCAGCTATAACCGAACCACTCGAAGTTTGATGCAATAAAATGTAATTGGTATAGCATGGCGGTGTATTTTTTACTGCTGGCTTTTTTATATGTTACCGCCTCTATTACTTCTGATTGCCACTATGCTGTGGGGAAGTTCGTTTATAGCACTCAAAATCGCATTTACAGACTATTCACCCATGTGGGTGATATTTCTCAGAATGGCAGTAGCCAGTGTGTGCTTTTTATTCATGTACAAAGGCCTGAAAAAATTTCAGTACCGGGCAGGAGACTGGAAGTTGCTCTTGTTAATGTCGTTGGCAGAGCCCTGTTTATATTTTATTTTTGAAGCCATGGCATTGCAGCACACCTCGGCCGCACAGGCTGGAATGGTCACAGCGGTGTTGCCTCCGTTAGCTGCTGGGCTGGCGTTTATTTTTTTAAAGGAAAGGATCACCGGTGTCGCCTTATTGGGCTTCCTTACCGCTTTTATTGGTTTGGTATGGTTGAGTCTGGCTGCAGAGGAAAATGAGCATGCCAGCAATCCGATACTCGGCAATGCACTGGAATTCGCAGCTATGGCATGTTCTGCTGTTTATTGCGTTTGTCTAAAAAAGTTATCAGAGCGATATTCTCCCGTTACCCTGACGTCCCTTCAGGCTTTCTCAGGCACCATTTTCTTTCTGCCTTTGGCGCTGATGCAGGATACACCTGACTTTACCTTTGGGCCGGCGCTGGCTGCAATCGTGTTCCTTGGTGTGTTTGTAACCTTGGGCGCTTACTTACTCTACAATATCGCTATCGCCAGAATGGACCTTAGCAAAGCGACTATCTTCAGTAACCTGATACCGGTTTATACCATTATATTCGCTTACTGGTTGTTGGATGAAAGCCTGACGAGCAGTCAACTTGCGGCTTGTGGGCTCATTATGTCTGGTGTTGTATTGGGGCAGTCACGACGAAAGCAGTTGCCCGTTGTTACCATGGCGGCGATGCCAGATTAGGTAAAGTGGTAATATGAAAAACGGCGCACAAAGTGCGCCGTTAATCATGGAATGCTTAATTACTGTTTGTTTTCCAGCAAGGTTCGGCCGATTTCTATCTGCCGCGGCTTTTTCTCTTCCGGAATTTCTCTTACCAGGTCGATATTCAGCAAGCCATGTTCAAGTTCTGCTGCGGCCACGTTTACGTGATCGCCTAGGTGGAACTTGCGCTCAAAGCTGCGTTCAGAAATACCCTTGTGCAAGAACTCACGCTTGGTGTCGTCCTGGGCCTCTTCTGGCTTTTTGCCGCTAATGGTTAACGAATTGTCCAGTACTTCAATGGTGACATCGTCTTTGCTAAAACCCGCAATTGCCATGGTAATTCGGTATTTATCCTCGCCCAACAATTCAATGTTGTAAGGGGGATAGGTGGTTTGGCTGCCGTTTTGTGATGCCGCATCAATCATTGATGCCAAACGGTCAAAGCCAATAAATGAACGGTAAAGTGGAGATAGATCGATAGTACGCATAGTCATATCCTCAAAATTAAGCAATATGGTTTTCAATAAGTTGCCCCGCGTTGCGGCGGCAGATTCACCGGTCTTTTATTAAGCCCCGGCAATACTTAATGTGGGAATGCGCAGGTTGAATTCAAGTGAGAAAATTGAAATTTTTTTTAAATTTTATTCAGACAGCAGGGAAATCCGGCGTTTCCCCGCTGAACTAAAAAGGGCATTACATCGCCAGTGACTTCACAATCTGACCGTCTTTTACCACAAGACCCACGTTTTCCAGCAGTGAGATATCATCAAGCGGGTTGCCTTTCACACCCACAATATCGGCCTTCTTACCTTCAGAAACACTGCCCAGCGTATCCTGCTGCTTTAAAAGTGTGGCGGCATTAATGGTGGAGGCCTGAATGGCTTGCATGGGGGTCATGCCAAACTTCACCATACGCGCGAATTGTTTGCCGTTGTCGCCGTGGGGATATACACCAGCATCCGAGCCAAACACCATTTTGACGCCCGCTTTAACAGCTTTGGTAAAGTTATCGCGCTGGCGTTGACCAACAATGCGTTCTTTAGCGAGGCTTTCTTCCAGAATACCTGCTTGTGCTCCTTCCGACAGAATGTATTCGGTAACGTAAATATCCATCGAGAAATAGGTGCCGTGCTTTAGTGCCAGCTTAATGGCCTCGTCATCCAGTAAACTCACGTGCTCAACCGAATCCACACCTGCTTTGATGGCCGTTTTGATGCCGTCTGTACCATGTGCGTGTGTCGCCACGGTTAAACCACGCATATGCGCTTCGTCTACCAGTGCCTGCATTTCTTCAAAAGTATATTGCTGAACGCCTACCTTGGTACCTTTCGATAGCACACCACCGGTACCGCAGAATTTGATCACAGTAGCACCGTATTTAATATTGCGACGCACTTTTTCGCGCACAGCCCACGGGCCATCGGCTACACCTTCACTTACAGTGTGGTACTCGTAGGGCAGCAGATTATCGTCGCAGTGACCGCCTGTTACCCCTAAAGAGGGGCCTGCAACAAACATGCGGGGGCCGGCAATGTCGCCATCGTTAATGGCATCGCGCAAGGCCACATCAGCGAAGCCAGGTGCACCCACATTCCTTACCGTAGTAAAACCGGCCATCAGGGTGGCCTGTGCGTGCTTAACACCGGTCAGGGTAACCCGGGGCAGCGAGTCAGCCAAGCCCTTATAGCCATGCTTAGTCGCATCGCTGGTAAGGTGTACGTGCATGTCCATTAGGCCTGGCAACAGGGTATAATCGCCCAATTCAATGATGCGACTATCACTGGCATAGGTTATCTTGCGCGCTTCACCCGCCGCAATGATGGTGTCGTTTTCAATTACCACGGCTGCATTGTTAATTAATTTGCCGTTTTCAACGTCGAGCAGGCGATCCGCTTTGAGTACCAGGGTTTGTGCAAAGGCGAAACTTGATGTGGCGGCCAAAAGTGCCGCAGCAGCCAGTTTTTTCATTATAAGATCCATAATCAGTTAGTGATTAAAAATCTTATTAAACGCAATACCACGCGGGAAGGGAAGTAAGCTATCGGCCAGTCGATTAAATTTTTCGAGGAGTCGCTCGTTGACTAACGGCAAAGAGGTATAAACCCAGTGTCAATAGCCACACCAGACTGTCACCCCATTGGCGATAGAGGGTTTGCCCCGTAACCGTAGACAATTTAGCTGACAGCGTTGCGGCCTCAAACTGAGGTAAACGTGCAACTACCTGACCTTGGTGGTCGATAAGCGCACTAATGCCATTATTGGTGGTGCGAATAACCGGTAAACCCAATTCACGGGCGCGGACCTGGGCAATTTGTAGATGTTGATCCGGGCCGTGAGACGCGCCAAACCAGGCATCATTGCTCACGGTAATGATAAAGTCGGTATCTTCATACAAATTTGCCGCAACCTGACGTGGAAAGGCAATCTCAAAGCAAATGGCCGGCGCCAGGTGGTAGCCGTTTGCAATCAGATTGGTTTGCTGGAAATCCCCCCGGCTAAACGACGACATGGGTAAGTCAAATAAAGGCGCAAGCGGGCGCAGCAGGTCTTCAAAAGGCACAAATTCACCTACTGGCAGCAGGTGGTGTTTGGCGTAACGATTACCGTGAAAATAGTAATAATGGCCGCTTTCGTCTTGTGGCTGCTTTTTACCCATCACAATTAAATTGTTCCAGGCTTCTTCGCTTTCAAAATTGTAATTTACCACACCGCTGATAATGGCTGTATTGTGCTGGGCTGCACGCGAGTCCATTTGTTGCAGGTACTCCAGCGCCAGCAATTCGAGTTTAGGTACGGCAGCTTCCGGCCATACAATAATGTCGTTGTCCCATAATAGATCAGTCAGTGTTTCGTAGCGGGTCATTGTTGGCTGGTCTTGTTCCGGTACCCAACGCAACGACTGCGCAATATTGCCTTGCACCATACCAATGGACACGTCTTTAACCGGTGTGGTCCAGTGAATCTGATTTAACCCTGCGCTGCCAGCCACCATAATGTCTATTGCAAAGGCACTGACCAGATAACGTCGGGTGTACAGGCTGGCTACCACTGATGCAGAAAGGCCGGCCACAATGGCTGACACACCGGTGTCACCCAATACGGCAAACCAGCCATTCAGCCATCCGTTTAGCTGGCTATAACCAATGGAAAGCCACGGAAAGCCCGATAGCATCCAACTGCGCAACCATTCGCTGGATGTCCAGAACAACGGCAGCGCAAACGGCCACCAGGATATACTGAAATAGCGTTTTAACACGTAAAAGGCAAGAGCCGGGTAGAGCGCCAGATAGCCGCACAACACTAACATCATCAGTATTGAGGCGGCGAGTGGCATGCCGCCAAAGTCGGCAATGCTAACGTGAACCCAGCTTATGCCTGCACCAAACCAGCCCAGTCCAAATATCCAGCCAAGCTTAAAACCTGAAACAGATTGCTTATTGAGTTGATACAAGGCTAAACACAAGGCAACCGGGGTTAGCAGCCAGATATCAAAGGGGGCATAAGCCAGAGTAAGCGAGCTGCCGGCCAGTAAGGCCAGCAGATAAGGCAGCCACTTGCGCAATGCGTTACTCCAGATCGGGCAGGGTTACTTTAAGCTGCACCAATCGGCGCTTATCGGAAGTGGTTATCTTGAACAGAATATTGCCAATGGTAATTTCATCATTGGTTGCTGGCATATGGCCAAAGGCTTTCAGCACAATGCCTCCAATGGTATCGGCTTCTTCTTCACTGAACTTGGTTTCGAAGAACCGATTGAATTCTTCCACCGGCGTGAGTGCTTTTACCGAGTAGGTGTACTTATTGAGTGGACGAATATCGTCGCTCTCGTCCTCTTCGGTATCGTACTCATCCTCGATTTCGCCCACGATCAGTTCCAGGATATCTTCAATGGTTACCAGGCCGGATACACCGCCGTACTCGTCCACCAC
>NZ_JBLBUE010000063.1:0-18588 GCF_047290655.1 Alteromonas sp. AMM-1
AACGTCAGACGCTTTTTCACCGAAGATCGCACGTAACAGCTTTTCTTCTGGCGTAAGTTGCGTTTCGCCTTTAGGCGTTACTTTACCTACCAGAATGTCGCCGCCTTTCACTTCCGCACCAATGTAAACAACGCCAGCTTCATCCAGCTTGCTCCGTGCAGATTCACCCACGTTCGGGATATCGGCAGAAATTTCTTCTGGCCCAAGCTTAGTATCACGAGCGATACAGCTCAATTCCTGAATGTGAATCGTTGTGAAACGGTCTTCCTGTGCAACGCGCTCTGAAATCAGAATCGAGTCTTCGAAGTTGTAACCATTCCAAGGCATGAACGCGATACGCATGTTCTGACCCAATGCCAGATCGCCTAAGTCAGTAGACGGACCATCAGCCAGTACATCGCCGGCTACAATCGGGTCGCCAACGTTACACGTAGGACGCTGATTGATACAGGTGTTCTGGTTAGAACGAGTGTATTTAGTCAGGTTGTAGATATCGATACCCGCTTCACCAGCGAACATCTCATCTTCGTCAACTTTAATAACGATACGGCTGGCATCAACGTAATCGACCACACCACCGCGCTTAGCTACAACGGTTACACCGGAGTCAACAGCGATAGTGCGTTCCATACCCGTACCAACTAACGGCTTATCAGCACGCAGTGTAGGTACAGCCTGACGTTGCATGTTCGCACCCATCAATGCACGGTTGGCGTCATCGTGCTCAAGGAACGGGATAATGCTTGCTGCAATCGATACGATTTGCTGTGGTGAAACGTCCATGTACGTGATGTCCTCTTTAGGCATCAGCGTTGTTTCACCGCGGTAGCGACATGGGATCAGTTCATCTACCAGCGCACCTTCTTCAGTCAGTGCAATGTTCGCCTGGGCGATTGCATACTGACCTTCTTCGATAGCCGACAAATAATCGATTTCTTCGGTTACCACACCGTCTACAATGCGACGGAAAGGCGTTTCAAGGAAGCCGAAATCATTGGTACGCGCAAAGCTTGCCAATGAGTTAATCAAACCGATGTTTGGACCTTCAGGGGTTTCGATTGGACACAAACGACCATAGTGAGTCGGGTGAACGTCTCGTACCTCAAAGCCTGCGCGCTCACGCGTCAGACCACCCGGGCCTAATGCAGAAATACGACGCTTGTGCGTTACTTCTGAGAGCGGGTTGTTTTGGTCCATAAACTGCGACAACTGAGAAGAACCAAAGAATTCTTTCACAGCAGCAGAAATTGGTTTGGCGTTAATCAGATCCTGTGGCATTACGTTGTCAAGGTCGCCCAGTGACAAACGCTCTTTAACAGCACGCTCAACACGTACTAAACCAACACGGAACTGGTTCTCTGCCATTTCGCCTACTGAACGAATACGACGGTTACCCAAGTGGTCGATATCGTCCACTTCGTCTTTACCATCACGGATTTCGATCAGTTGCTTCATCACAGCAATGATGTCGCCCTTATCCAGGGTACCTGAACCAGTCAGCTCTTCACGGCCTAAGCGGCGGTTGAACTTCATGCGACCAACAGAAGACAAATCATAACGTTCTTCAGAGAAGAACAGGTTATCGAACAAGGTTTCTGCTGCGTCTTTCGTTGGTGGTTCACCAGGACGCATCATGCGATAAATTTCAACTAACGCTTCAAGGCGGTTAGTTGAGCTGTCGATACGCAGGGTATCGGAAATATACGAACCGTGATCCAGTTCGTTTATGTACAGCGTAGTAAATTCGGTAATACCGGCTTTGCTCAACGACGCCATGTTTTCCATGGTCACTTCGTCGTTAGCACTTACCAGTACTTCGCCTGTTTCTTCGTTGATGTAGGTATCACCGTATACGCGGCCAACCAAATACTCAACAGGTACTTCAAGCTCAGTGATGCCCGCTTTTTCAAGTGCACGGGTGTGACGCGCAGAAATACGGCGGCCATGTTCAACCAGCACGTTTCCTTCGCCATCCAGAATGTCGAATTGTGCAGTTTCACCGCGCAGACGGTCTGCTACGATTTCCATCATCAGCTTGCCGTCAGCAATACGCACCTGAACTTTGTCGAAGAAAGTATCAAGGATTTCTTCAGTACCCATTTCCAGAGCACGTAAGATTATCGTTGCAGGCAACTTACGGCGACGGTCGATACGTACGAACAGGTTATCTTTCGGGTCAAACTCGAAATCAAGCCACGAACCACGGTAAGGAATAACACGTGCGTTGTACAACACCTTACCAGACGAGTGTGTTTTACCTTTGTCGTGATCAAAGAACACACCAGGAGAACGATGCAGCTGAGAAACGATAACGCGCTCGGTACCATTAATGACGAACGTACCGTTCTCTGTCATTAATGGGATTTCACCCATGTACACTTCTTGTTCTTTAATATCTTTTACAGTACCGGGTGCCGCTTCTTTATCGAATAATACGAGACGAAGTTTCACTCTTAAAGGAGCTGAATAAGTTACGCCGCGAATCTGACATTCTTTAACGTCGAATACCGGTTCGCCAAGACGATAACTCACATATTGTAATTCTGAATTGCCAGAGTAACTTTTTATTGGAAAAACAGAACGGAATGCTGCTTCCAAACCATATTGACCATCGGGATCGATATCAATAAATTTCTTGAAAGAATCTAGCTGGATTGAAAGAAGGTATGGAATTTCCAATACCTGTGGGCGTTTGCCAAAATCCTTACGGATACGTTTCTTTTCGCTATAAGAGTAAACCATGGGTTCCTCAGCCTGCTGATTTTAGACCCAACCTGTTGCCTGTAAACGACCAGACAACAAACTTCCAGTACCCTTGCACAGGGAACAATCCGACAGCATACACCAAAAATTAACCAAATGGTTAGTTAACTGATTGGTTTATTGCCAATTTTTTTGTTCCGCGTGGTAACGCATGATGTATATGGTCAAGGGTAATAAACCATACACCCTACAGCGCAAAAAGGCTGGTGGTCTAAAAAACCACCAGCCCAGGCCATTTCTGGCGAGCAATCTGTTAATTCAGATTACTTGATCTCAACTGTTGCACCAGCTTCTTCAAGCTCTTTCTTCAGTGCTTCAGCTTCTTCTTTGCTTACGCCTTCTTTGATTGCTTTAGGAGCAGCTTCTACTACGTCCTTAGCTTCTTTCAGACCTAAGCCAGTCGCGCCGCGAACTGCTTTGATTACTGCAACTTTGTTTGCGCCGAATGAAGTCATTACAACGTCAAACTCAGTCTTTTCTTCAACTGCAGCAGCTTCACCAGCTACAGCAGGACCAGCAACAGCAACAGCCGCTGCAGATACACCGAATTTCTCTTCAGCTGCTTCGATCAGTTCAACCAGTTCCATTACTGGCATTTCAGCGATCGCGTTTAAAATATCTTCTTTAGTCAGAGCCATTTCTCTAAACTCCTGGGATTAAAATGTTAAAAAAATCAATATGCCAAAAACGCCAATTACTTGGTGTCTTTGACCGCCGCCAATACACGCACAAACTTGGCAGGAACTTCGTTGATTGTTTGAACGAACTTGCCAACTGGTGCTTTGAAGGTCGCAAGCAATTTCGCAAGCGCTTCGTCGCGGGTAGGCAGAGCTGCTACTGCATCCAGTTTGTCTGGACCCAGTAAACCACTACCAATTGAAAGTGCAGTTACTTGCAGTTTTTTGTTTTCTTTGACGAAATCTTTAAACAGACGAGCTGCGCCGCCTGGTGCGTCTAAAGAGAAACCATAGATAAGCGGACCGGTTAAGGCGCTATCTAAGTCTGCAAATTTGCTGTCAGCCAATGCACGTCTAGCCAGAGTATTACGTACAACCTTCAGGTATACGCCTTGCTCACGGGCTTTAACACGCAGAGCTGTCAGTTCTGCAACTCCCATCCCACGGTATTCAGCAACGGCTACGGATAGAGCGCGAGACGCAACTTCAGAAACTTCTGCTACGATCTCTTTTTTTGCTGCTAAACCTAGTGCCACTGAGTTCACCTCTTCAAATCTGATCATCTGCAATTAGAGTGATCAGGGTTCACAGATTGATGCCATTATTGGTTACCCGCCAACGGCACCGCTCTACGGTGTTCGTTATCCCAGAGAGTCTGAGTCGAAACCACCGTCTGCGCAGGCTGTCGTGATTAAGTAGTACATTGAATACAAAAGTTCTCTTACCTCTTTTGCTGTACTACACCTGCGGTCTTGGACGGGAGCTACCGATATTCGCTTTTGGCGATATTCAACAGCTCCAACCCATAACCTTTAAGAGAAGCGTTAGCCTGAGCTAACGCAAAGCATTACTGACCTACTGACGCTTTGTCGATAGATACGCCAGCACCCATTGTGGTGCTCAGGCTTACTTTCTTGATGTAAGTACCTTTTGACGTAGAAGGCTTGGCCTTCTTCAGAGCGTCTAATAATGCTTCTAAGTTTTCTTTGATCTTGTCTGCTTCAAACGCGATCTTACCAATGCTGGCGTGGATGATACCGTTCTTGTCGTTGCGGTAACGAACCTGACCCGCTTTAGCATTCTTAACTGCAGTCGCTACGTCTGGTGTAACAGTACCCGTCTTAGGGTTAGGCATCAGGCCGCGTGGACCTAAAATTTGACCTAACTGACCAACTACGCGCATTGCGTCAGGGCTGGCAACCACTACGTCAAAGTTCATTTCGCCTTTCTTAACCAGCTCAGCCAGGTCGTCCATACCTACGATGTCTGCACCTGCAGCTTTTGCTGCTTCAGCATTTGCGCCCTGAGTGAATACTGCAACGCGAACGTCTTTACCAGTTCCGTTTGGCAGTACAGTAGCACCACGAACGTTTTGGTCAGATTTCTTCGCATCAATACCCAGGTTGATGGCAACATCAACGCTTTCTGGGAATTTAGCGGTCGCCAGTTCTTTTAACAGGGCAACTGCGTCAGCAATTTGGTATTCTTTGTTTGAATCTACTTTTTCACGGATCAAACGTGCGCGTTTAGTTAATTTAGCCATTCGATTAACCCTCTACCTTCAGACCCATTGCACGAGCAGAACCCGCGATAGTACGAACAGCGGCTTCTAATGAAGCTGCAGTCAGATCTGGCTCTTTTACCTTGGCAATTTCTTCCAACTGAGCAACAGTTACCGTACCCACTTTTACAGTGTTAGGACGGCCTGAACCGCTCTTGATGCCAGCCGCTTTTTTCAGCAGGTAAGACGCAGGAGGAGTTTTGGTAATGAATGTAAAAGAACGGTCTTCGTACACAGTAATTTCTACTGGTACTGGAGCGCCTTTCTCAAGACTTTCTGTTTTAGCGTTGAAAGCCTTACAGAATTCCATGATGTTCACACCTTTTTGACCCAGTGCTGGACCAACAGGTGGAGATGGGTTAGCAGCACCAGCTGCAACCTGAAGCTTAATTAAGCCTGTTACTTTTTTAGCCATTTTACATGCTCTCGTTAATGGGTCTGACGCCTCGCAAGTATCGAGATTACTTGCTCAATCGGCTTCCCGGTTCCAATAAAAGGGGCGCGAATTATAGGCTAACAAATAGCCTGACGCAACCTTATATTTTTTGTTTTTTAGATAAAACTTAAAAAACAAAAAAGTGCCATGCGCAGAACACAGGGCACTTTCTTTATTTCTTTGGCTTTTAGCCTTTTTCGACCTGGCTGAATTCCAGTTCTACCGGTGTAGAGCGGCCGAAAATTAGTACCGAAACTTTAACTCGGTTCTTCTCGTAATCCACTTCTTCTACCACACCGTTGAAGTCTGCAAACGGACCTTCGATAACGCGAACCACTTCGCCAGGCTCGAACAATGTCTTCGGCTTAGGCTTATCAACAGACTCTTCAAGGCGATTCAGGATCGCGTCTGCTTCACGCTGGGAAATAGGCATTGGGCGATCTGATGTACCACCGATGAAGCCAAGTACACGCGGCACACTTTTAACCAGGTGCCATGAGTCTTCGTTCATTTCCATTTCTACCAGTACGTAGCCCGGGTAAAACTTACGCTCAGATTTACGCTTTTGGCCTGCACGCATTTCAATGACTTCTTCGGTAGGTACCAGTACCTGACCAAAGTATTCTTCCATCTCGTGCATCTTGATGTATTCAAGTAATGTTTTCTTTACACGTGATTCGTACTGAGAGTATGCCTGAACAACGTACCAACGTTTTTTCTTTTTTTCTTCAGTCATCCACTTACGCTCCAATACCGGTCACTAATGAAACAAGCCATACCAGGATACCGTCGATACCCCATAACAACAGCGCAGCTACCGCTGTTGCGGCTAATACGATAAGCGTTGTTTGGTTTAACTCTTGACGGGTAGGCCATACCACTTTGCGTACTTCTAAACGCGACTCTTTGGCAAACGTTAGAAACGTTACACCTTTCGTTGTGGTTGCAGCAATAAAGCCTGCAACAGCCACGCCCACTACCGCACCAATAGCACGATATAAAATCGACACTTCACCATAAACATAATTAGTAGTAATTACACCTGCAAGCAAGGCAAATACAATCAACCACTTCAGCATGTCCATTGAGTTGGATGAATTTTCCGTTTTTTCGCTCATTTCACGACCCTAGCAATACGGCTTTTATGCAGTGCACCTGCACTACACCATTATCTGGCAGGGGTGGAGGGACTCGAACCCCCAACCATCGGTTTTGGAGACCGCTGTTCTACCAATTCGAACTACACCCCTAAAACAGCTTTTGGCTGATTTTACTTACACTACCCTTGTGAATGTTTGCGTCTTTTTTGGAAAAGTGCGGATTCGTAAGGGAGGGACGCGTATTATACTTAACAAGACTTCAGATACAAGCGCTTTGTTAAGCAACTCACATTATGCGAAACAGGCACTTCGGCAGAAGCAATAACAACCGTTTTATTTGCGTTTCGATAACCGCGCTCATTATAGAATAGGCGTTTATATCATTGCGATTACCACCACTTCTTTTCACTGGCTGACAAGAGTACACTGAGCGTGCTGATAAGCCTCCCTCGAGCTTGTAGCGACTGCCGTAAATCTAAAATTGCAGTGATATTTACCACGCAGGTAAACCGTAAAAGAAACGTCTAAAGGATTATTATGTTTCGATACAAAGCAGTGTTAACGCTTTTCATTTTTTCTGGTGTGCTTTCGGGTTGTGGTAATAGTGCCAATAAAACCCTCGATGAATTAAACCGAAACCGCGCTAAATGGGAAAGTACCAACATACAGACTTACCAGTTTGAATACCGGGTTTCTTGTTTCTGCCTGGATGAATATACCCTGCCCCGGCTGGTTTTTGTTGATGGTGATCAGGTAGTCTCTCAAACCGTTATCGATACGCATGTTGCGCTACCGTTGGATGACAACAACGCCATGAGCATCACGGCGCTGTTTGAACGCATTGCGCTGGAAGAGAGTCGGGCTGAATCCCTTTACGTTGAATACGATCCAGAACTTGGCTACCCAACCTTGATTCAGGTTGATGAAAATAGGCAAATTGCCGACGACGAGTACACGCTTTATGTGAGTAATGTGGTGAATGCTGATGATGTAGGTTGCACAGCATCATTGGTTAACGGCCTGTCCATTAATGTAACGGATGACTCAACTCAGCTACCGGCTGCATGCGGTGTTACTGTAACGGCAACAGACGGCAATTACTCTGAAACGTTCACCAATAGCGATGCAGCCTGCGACGACAGCGATGCCATTTCCATGCTCTCTGAACGCCCAGGGTTTTATTCCATATCGATCCAAAAGTCTGGGTATCAGGCTTTTCAGGTAGATGATTTTGGCATCGGCAGAGACATATGCCATGTGCTACCCCGTCAGCTGGACGTAACACTTCTCCCTGAATAAATTTCCTCCAATCTTACAGGGCGCTTCTACAAGCGCCCTGCGCCCTCATTAAACCGCCTTACAAAACGCTACCTTACTGGACCGCCTGGTGCTCATTCCATTAACTCAGTAATTTAAAACGTCTTGACCAATTCCGCATAGCGGATATATATTTCGCAATATCAATAAAAAAATGGGAATAACAATGCACAGCAGATTAATCAATCCAGCGGATCTTAACTTTTTACTTTATGACGTATTAAAGGTTGATGAACTCTGTAAATTCCCAAGGTTTAACGAACACGGTCGTGAAACTTTCGACGCAACAATTGAAACGGCTTATTCTATTGCCAGCGACTGGTTTGCACCGTGCGCAGCGAAGTTAGACGAGAATGAACCTGAATTTGTCGATGGTAAAGTAACCATGATCCCAGAAGTGGCTGCCGCACTTCAGCAATACTACGACGCCGGGTTTGGCGCCGCTACCCATGACTACGAACTAGGCGGCATGCAATTGCCCTTTTCGGTTTCAGTAGCATGCAAGGCTATATTTGGCGCGGCAAATATGCCGGTTCTCTCTTATCCTTCACTAACCAACGCTAATGCGAATGTGATCCGCAACTTTGGTTCAGATGAGCAAAAGCGCTTGTACTTGCAGCCCCTGCTTAATGGTCGATTTATGGGTACGATGGCGTTAACCGAACCCCAGGCAGGCTCGTCGCTGTCCGACATCAAAACTCAGGCTACTTGCGCAGAAGATGGCACTTATCGCCTCAAAGGCAATAAGATTTTCATTTCTGGTGGCGATCACGAACTGTCTGAAAACATAATTCATTTGGTATTGGCCCGCACTCAGGGCGCTCCCGACGGAGTAAAGGGACTCTCGTTGTTTATTGTGCCCAAATTTCTGGTTAACGATGATGGTTCATTAGGGGAACGCAACGACGTAAACCTGGCTGGGCTTATTCATAAAATGGGGTGGCGTGGCACAACCTCTACCATGCTCAAATTTGGCGAGAAAGACGGCGCTGTGGGATACCTGATTGGCGAACCCAACCGCGGTTTGTTGTATATGTTTCAAATGATGAACGAGGCCAGAATTGGCGTAGGCGTAGGAGCGGTATCCCAGGGATACACGTCTTATCTACATACCCTGGATTACGCTCGAAATCGCCCGCAAGGGCGTCATCCACACGAAAAGGATCCGCAATCACCGCAGATCCCTCTTACTGAACATGCCGATATTAAGCGCATGTTACTGGCAGCCAAAAGCTACGCAGAAGGTGGCTTGTATTTATCGTTGTATGGCGCAACGCTGGCGGATACACATGCACACTGCGCTGATCCTGAAGCGGCAAAGCGCGCTGGCACCTTACTGGATATTTTAACGCCAATACTGAAATCCTGGCCGTCGAAATATTGTCTTGAGGCTAATTCCATTGCCATTCAGGTACACGGAGGCTATGGCTATACCCGTGAATACCCGGTTGAACGCTTCTATCGCGACAACCGGCTCAACCCAATACACGAGGGAACTGAAGGCATTCAGGCCATGGATTTGCTGGGCAGAAAAGTGAGTATGCAGGACGGACTGCCTTATACACTGCTTAGCGAGGAAATCCTTAGCACAGTCCAGGCTTGTCAAGCCGAGCCACAGCTTGCCGAATTTGCCAACTCCCTGCTTCAACGCAAAGCCAAACTCGACGCTACTACGCAAACTATAGTGGCTGCGATGCAGGCGTCGAAGTCAAATCTGGCATTAGCCAATGCGACACCCTACCTGCACGCCTTTGGCCATATCGTAATGGCCTGGCTGTGGTTAAGACAAGCTCAGGTTGCAGTACTGGCAATCAATACTGAAACCGGCTCTGATAGAACGCTATTGCTTCAGGGAAAGCTGGCGGCCTGCCGTTACTTTTTCCGATATGAGCTGCCCCAGGTAGATGCTGCACTTGAATTAGTGCAATCACTTGACGATACCTGTTTTGAACTCGAGTCGAGTTGTTTATAAAAACAACTTTCGTTTGTGCATCAACTGTGTTTCCCGAATTCAGGTTGATTTGAGGTAGTCAGCCTGTTTTGCCAGGTCCCGGCTCGAGACCGGGACGACGGGAGATTGAATGGTCTTTCCTGCACCACATGTACGCTATTTCCGCCTATCTCGTTGTCAGCCCCGCGGCTCCAAGTCATCCCCGTCCCTTTTCGCATCCAGCAACCTACTCGTCATCCCCGCGCTACTATTTGCCATCCCCACGCTACTCTTCGTCATCCCCACGCTACTCTTCGTCATCCCCGCGAAGGCGGGGATCTAGCCAATTCAACAAGCGGTACGCAAAACACAGAGAAGGATTGTATTGGGGAAGTAAGCCTGTTTCATTAGGTCCCGGCTCGAGGCCGGGACAGGACAAATACAGGAAGTATTGAGGGAGTCAGTCTGCTCGACTAGGTCCCGGCTCGAGGCCGGGACAGGGGATTTCTATGGTCTGAATAAGCGCGCAAGCGTGCTTATTCAAGACCAAGAAATCCACCTGTCTGGTGTGCCCATAGTTTGGCGTAGATACCGCCTTTATCGAGCAATTCCTGATGTGTACCCTGCTCTACAATCTCGCCGTTATCCAGTACTAATAAGCGATCCATCTGTGCAATGGTAGATAAGCGATGAGCAATGGCTAATACCGTTTTGTTTTCCATGACTTTGTTAAGACACTCCTGAATCGCTGATTCTACTTCTGAATCCAGCGCAGAGGTGGCTTCGTCCAAAATTAATACAGGCGCATCTTTTAGCAATACCCGCGCAATAGCAATGCGTTGACGCTGTCCACCAGACAACTTCACGCCACGTTCTCCAACCTGAGCATCAAATCCGGTTCTGCCGTCTTTGTCGGAGAGCTGCTGAATAAACTCAAACGCTTCAGCTTGTTTAGCAGCAGTGATCATCGAGTCTTCGTTAGCATCGCTACGCCCATAAACAATGTTGTCGCGCACCGAGCGGTGCATTAACGATGTATCCTGGGTAACCATACTGATTTGTGCGCGCAGCGATTCCTGACCGACACTACTGATATCCTGGCCATCGATCAATATTTTGCCGCCTGTAGTGTCGTAAAACCGCAGCAATAAGTTAACCAGCGTTGATTTACCGGCACCGGACCGTCCTACCAAGCCCACTTTTTCACCGGGTTTGATGGTTAAATCAAGGTTTTGAAACACCGGCACAGGGTGGTTATTGTGACCCGGATAAGCGAAGTTAACCTGCTTAAATTCAATCTGCCCCCCATTCACTTTGAGTGGCTGCGCGTGCTGTTTATCTTCAACAGCAATAGACTGTGCAAGCGTATTGATACCATCCTGTACGGTGCCGAGGTTTTCAAACAGAGATGCCACTTCCCACATAACCCAGTGCGACATACCGTTTAAGCGCAAACACAAACTGACAGCCAAAGCAATTTCGCCGGGAGTGACCATTTGCTGTAACCACAGATACACCGACAGTGCGCCAACGCTGAAAATCAGCAGGGCGTTACTCAGTTCAACACAGAACTCCAGAATCGTTACCAAGCGCATTTGCGGGTAAACGGTTTGCAGGAATTTATCCATGCTGTCTTTCGCATACTCGGCTTCACGCTGACTGTGCGAAAATAGTTTTACCGTGGTGATATTAGTGTAGCTGTCAACGATGCGCCCGGTCATCAGGGAGCGGGCATCGGCCTGATGCTGTGAAACCTGTTTTAATTTAGGTACCAGAATTCGCAGAATTACGCTGTACACCGTTAACCAAATCAGTAATGGCAACGCCAATCGCCAGTCGGCAGTAAATATCAGCACCACCATGGAAATAAAGTACACACTGATGTACACCATCAGATCAAGCAACTTCATTACGGTTTCACGCACCGACAATGCCGTTTGCATTACCTTGGTGGCAACCCTGCCTGCAAACTCATTCTGGAAGAACGTGAGGCTTTGACTGAGCAGGTAACGGTGCGCCTGCCAGCGTATGCGCATAGGGTAATTGCCCAGTAACGACTGACGGGAAAACAGTGAACGCAACAAAATAAAACCGGGAATGAGCACAACCACTACCAGCCCCATCACAACCAGCCGATTGCCTTCATTTTCAATAAAGGTACTGCGATCCTGTTCGGTAAACCAGTCAACCAGTTGTCCCATAAAACCAAACAAGGTCACTTCCAGCATCGCCACAATCGCGCTCAATGCCGATACGCACAACAGAACGGGCCACATGCCCTGGGTGTAGTGTTTACAAAAAGCCACCATGTTTTTTGGTGGCTGTGTGGGGTGTGAAGCAGGAAACGGGTTTGTCAGTTTCTCAAAAAATGAAAACATGCATTACTCAACATCAGGCGTCGCGGTATCCCAGTTTCGCCAGGATGCCTTCGACATTTTCATGGTGTTTGGCTTGCCATTCATCCAGTGTCATTCCACCGTCTTTCTCGGCGCGCTGCCAGGCAATTTGAAATGCTTCGGCGGCTGACGCTTGTGGGATAACAGCAATACCTTCTTGATCAGCCACTATGATATCACCGGGATGCACAGTAACACCACCGCACTGGACCGGTTGATTTAACGGATCAACGCACTTTTTGGCGCCCGGCTTAGGCACAACACCACGAGCATACACAGCAAAGCCCATTGCTTCGACTTCACCGATATCGCGGATCACCCCGTCCACCACAAACCCTGCAATGCCGCGTTTTTGCGCGATAGCACATACATTACCACCCGCAACAGCAAACTGGTCATCGGCTTCAACCACAATGACATCACCGGGATTTGCGCGATATATGGCAGCATGCAACATCAAATGGTCGCCAGGCTGACACTTAACGGTAAACGCAGGGCCAAATATTTTAGGTGCCGGTTTCCATAGTGAATGTATTGCGTAGTCCATAAACTGTTCACGCGGCAGTGCATCCGCGTACTCGCATACCGATACGTCATTAAAATTGATGCTCATGGTGTAATCCTTTGAGTCGAAGGTTTGCTTGTTCCTCACTATATCAACCCCGTTTCATTTGGGGAGTAGATAAGGTGTATTTTCAATATAACCAGCTGTGTTATCTTGGCCCTTTTATTTCGCTTGGAATTCATTGCCTGCTATGGAATTTATTAATTTGCATGTAATTGCTGCGCTGATCTATTCCGGCCTTGTGCTGTTAAGTGCACTTTCTGCAAATAAAATCCTGCGCTACGGCATTCCACTACTCGCGATTTTGCTTTCCGTCGCCATTGATACCGATGTTGTCTTTGTCATGCAGGCAGTTGGTTATATTGGCGTCACTTTTTTACTGAAAACGCAAAAAGGATTGCCAGATTGGCTAAAGTACTTTCTATGGGCCGTTTGGGGAATTCTCAGCGTCGGCCTGCTAACGCACACATTACCAGGCTACAGCGGTATTCAGCTCACTGTACTTGAGCCGGTAAAAGCTAATAGCTTAGCTACTATTGTTTACCTGAATACAGATAAAGTATTGATTGCCTGGTCTTTACTATTGTGGATTCCAATTTGGCAACGCTGTACAACGTTCACACACTCACATTCGCCAAAATGGCTGCCTTTTCTCATCGCCATTACGGGCATCCCGGCAATTTTGTTTTTAGCAACGCAATTGGGGTTGATTCAATGGCAGCCCGAACTGAACAACCTTATTGTTATTATCGTGATTTCAAACCTCCTCAACACCTGTTTTACCGAAGAGTTACTCTTCAGAGGCTTAATGCAATCATGGTTATCCACAAAGTTGGGCGTGGTTAGTGGGCTTTTGATTACCGGCATGTTATTTGGACTCGCCCATTTTGCAGGGGGGTATCTCTACGTCTGCCTGGCCATTATGGCGGGACTCCTGTACGGGCTGATATATGTGCTAAGTGGACGTCTTATTTGGTCTGTTATGTGTCACTGGATGTTGAATAGCGCGCATGTACTTCTGTTAACCTGGCCCGTAGTTAAGCCAGGTTAACAATATCGTCTTATTCTGGCCGAACGGCAGTGACTTCAATTTCAACCAGATAATGCGGGTTTGCTAAACCTGCAATCTGTAACGCTGAACGCGAAGGCAGATTTGGCTGGGCTTCTGTGCCGAAGAACTGCGTGTATCCGCGCATAAAACCGGCGAAGTCCATCTTGCCATCCATTGCCGGATCGCCTACCAGAAAGGCTTGCATCTTAATCACATCGCCCATGGTTAATCCCAGACTTTTCAGGTTTTCGTCAATGCGATTTAACACGCTCACGGTTTGCATTTCAGTATCACCGTATGCTTCCGCGCTATTTGCAGGCGCATCCGGATTACTCACGCCTGGGACTGCACCGCTTAAAAATACAATAGTGCTGGTAGCCGGTACTTCCGATGCACGTAATATGGGGAAGTCTGAACCAATCAACCCATGACGGATCACGGTTTCTTTGGCGGGTGGGGTGGCATCGGCATCGTTACATCCCGTCATGGAGAACAAGGCACTGAGCAAAAGTGGGGCAATAATTCGTTTTTTCATGTTTGCGTTCCTGTATTTTATCGTTGAGCAATGGTTTTTACGTCGTTAGCACTAACGGCGTCGGTAAAGTGATTACCAAAATGACTGCGTGTGTAATTCACCACTTCGGCGATTTGTTCATCTGACAGATACTGTTTCAGCGGAGGCATGCCGCCCATGCCGTTGCTTACCATGTAAATCACATAGGGCGCGGCGGCGAGTTTAGGGTTTTGCGCCAATGCAGGATACGCTCCCGCGCCTTTAGCTCCCTGTGCCATTGGCATATGGCAGCCCTGGCAAATGGCGTGATACAGCGCCTCACCAGTCACTTCCTCAAAGTTCGCACCTTCGGAAAAGCCCGCGTCATCTGTTGCATAAATGTAAGTGCTTACACACAGCATATTTACTAAAAATAATAGTTTTAATGATAATTTCATTGCCTATCCTCCGGGTTAAACTGCCGTGCTTAACACTTTTTGATGTAATCGCTTAATGGCATCATGCGCAGACGATATAGCTCCTTCCTGCCAGGCAGGCAGATTGGATGCGTGCTCACCTGCCAGCACCAACCGTCCATCAACCTGACACAGGTTCTCGTAGTGTTGCTCACGAGATGCCTCTGTCCACATGCCATAACATCCCTGAGTCCATGGCACCCGGTGCCAGCCTACTGAAATACCATTGTCGAACTCGTCTGCATATTGAGGGTGTATTTTTTTGCCGTATTCCACCGCTTTTTTCACTCGCTCCTCAGGTGTCAAAGAAGTAAATTCAAACGCGTTGGCTCCCCACACATAAGCGCCCAGCAATACACCTTTGCCTTTGTCACAGAATTTGGTGCTGGGATAACTGATATTGGTAATAGGCAGATTGGTATAGCTTACGCCGCCATAAATGGCATCGTCTTGCTCCCAGAAGCGACGTTTGAATTCGAGACCCACTTTCACCGATGCCGCATAAGGCACTGAGCGAATTGCGGCCTGCATGCCAGAACTCGCCTTAACGGGAATTTGGCTGAGAATAGACAGTGGAATGGTACATACACACCAATCCGCCTGAGCGGTTTTAGCAACGCCTTGCTGCTCATACTCTACGCTAACGCCTTTGTCACTTTGGTTAATTCTGGTGACTTTGGCGCCGTAATGAATGGTATCACCTACGCGCTTTTCAAACGCCTTGGCAATATTGTCCATGCCGCCTACCGGTTGGAAAATGCTGCTCTGAAACTCAATATCCTGACCATTAACAATGTACTTCCAAAGTTCAGATTGCAGCAGGGCGCTTCTGTCCATCAGTTCGCTGGGTTGCGGCTTGGGCGATAAACCGCCGCCAGGAGGAATGGCAAATCCGCGCCGTAAGCTCACTTCGTAAGACTTTTTGTATTCTGCGTTTTCATTCAGTGCGCCCCAATGACGCATCGATTCAAAGAGCTTTTCCCTGTCTTCCACAGAGAGTGCTTTATCCAGCCCACCTTGATTCGCTACTTTGGCGAGCAGCTCTGCAGCATAGCCCTGATAGTCGGCCTGTACTTCGCGATAACGCTGAGGCTTGCCATCAAACGCGTGAGTAGAGTGAACCAATGCGTTGTAATTCACCTGGATAAACGGCTCAATGGGAATGTTGAACTCGTTGATATACGACATCACATGATGATGATGGTATGGCACACGCCAGGGACCCGGGTTAATGTAGTTCCCTTCTGCGAACTGGCACTGTTGCGTTGCGCCGCCAAGTTCAGTGTAGGAATCACCACCACGAAGTGTCCAGCAGCGACCACCAGCCCGCTGATTAAACTCAAGAATAGTAACCTTGTATCCGGCCTTACGCAGTTCATATGCTGCTGTCATTCCCGCCAGCCCGGCACCCAGTATTAACACTGATGCACCTTTTGGGGTACTGCCCAGATTAAGTATGCCGGGATGTGTCGATTCCGCTGCAAACCCAAGCGATGTCATAGCCTGATACATGGCTCCCGCACCTGCGGTCTTACCGATCCAGCTCAATAACGCTCGCCGGCTCATTGATAGGTGATTCAAGAAAAGCCCCCCTTTATTTGAAAGTGAAAATGGTTGGGTGGCCTGACTATGCAGTAGCGGTGCCATCGGTACCGGACTTACGGCAAAGTGTATAATATATACGACAACACCAATAAACTGCCCCGATTTGCACCAAAAACTGAATGCTGGCGTTCTCTGCGCTCGCCAACGCGCTCACCAATAGTGCACAAAATGCACTATCAACATGCATCAGTGAGGATTTTTCACCTCGGCTTTACCAGGACGGCGATAACATTTGCTTACTTCAAAAATTTGCTCAGCGTTTATAAGCGTGTAAGGCTTTTTATTTTTATCGACAGGATGTTTCGGATGAATCGATTCGGTCTTTTACTGATCAGTTTTTCAGTACTGCTTGGTGCTAACGCCTTTGCAGACTCAACCATGGACGAGCCCCAAAATTGCTTCCGAGGGCCTTTCGAAAGCTACGAGAAGTGGGAGGCCGTAATGAACAAGAAAAAGCCGGGTTTTGATATTGAGGCTTTCCATCGCGCTTTCCCCGCTGAGAAATTTAACCAGCGCAAAGCAGAATTGGACTGCACAGACTTCACCTATCAGTCAGATCAATTCAATGTAGAAGGTTTTTACCTGGCTCCAAAATCGCCAGAAAAGCAGCTTCCTGTGGTTATATTTAATCGCGGTGGCAATGCAGGTTTCGGTTACATAGTCTTCGGCACAAAGATGGATTTACCAGCGGAGCTTGCCAGCGAGGGGTATATTGTACTGGGTAGCCAGTATCGCGGTGCCAGCCGCCACTTAAGCAATAACGGCAATGATGAATTTGGCGGTGCGGACGTAAATGATGTACTGGCGTTAATTGACATCGCCAAAACACTGCCACAAGCCGATACATCGCGCATTGCGCTGGTTGGTTGGAGTCGCGGTGTGATGCAAAGCTACCTCTCTGCCAAACAGTTACCGAAGCTAAAAGCGATAGTATCGGTAGCCGGCAATGCCGATCTTACCCAAGCCGTAGTTTGGCGCCCGGCAATGGAAAAAGTATACGCGGCCCGAATACCAGATTACGCCACCCAAAAACACCAGCGGCTTGCGGAGCGTTCGGTGATCAATTGGTTGGATAAATTGCCTCCTGCGCCAATCTTAATGCTTCATGGCACTGCCGACGAACGCGTTAGCGCCGAACAATCCGTATTACTTGCCAAGGCTTTAAATGGAGCAGGTCATAAGAATAAATTAATACTTTACGATGGCGATAACCATAGCTTGTCGAACAACCGCATCCAGGCCTTTACTGAAATCAAAACCTGGCTAAACCAATATCTTTAAGGACACAATACTGCGGTTGGTGGCAAAAAATCGGGTTTGTCGTAAACTGATGTAACAGAGAGTTACTACGCACTAACCCCGGCTGGCATTATGTTAAACACATCGAGTCTGCGCTTTAAGCGAGCTATTTTTGCTGTTGTGCTAATTTTATTTACACAGGTTGGCATAGCAAATCAACCTGAACTGGCAAAAGCTGAAGTGGCCGTTTTCGCCGTTGAATATCCCCCGTTTACTACGATGGAAACAGCAGATCGGGGCATTAATTTTCAGCTACTTGCCAAAACGATTGGGCGTAAATTCACGATATCCCCCCGCTTTGTTCCCCCTGCCCGAGCAGGAGAAATATTGCGCCATGAGCCCTGGTGCATCAGCTTTTATCCACCGAAAGGCATGGACGATACAGTACGCTTTTTCCCTTTGTCTGAGCAGCGCGTTGAACTTGCGTTTTATCGGACCGCCAGTAACGCACCCACTATTTCAAACCTTGACACATTAGCAGGGCAACGTGTTGCCGTGCTCCGGGTTAAAAAGCTTGGTACATTTCATCAACCTCTGCTGGATGCTGGTGCTGAATTAGTGATGACAGAGTCGGTTGCGCAAGGATTGGAATTACTAAAGTTTGGTCGGGTAGATCACATTCTTGCCGATGAGGTTGGTGTGTCAGAAGCACTGAATAAACTTGATAATATGCCGGTGATGGAACGCTCTGAATATGTTTACTTCGAAACGCATGTGGGTGCCCACCTGAATACCCAATGCAAACACTACAACGACTTAGTTGCGCTATTTGGCAATATCCAGTCGCAGTAATTAATACCAATTCGCATAGAAGTTTACCCACTCAGCAATACTGGCAGGCTTTTTAGCTAGGCTTGGTTGCACAGGTTTGGTGGTTCCAAATCAAGCAAGCGTAACAACGCTAAAAAGCCTGCCAGTA
>NZ_JBLBUE010000064.1:0-18052 GCF_047290655.1 Alteromonas sp. AMM-1
ATCTCTCCACCTGCACCAGGAGGAGTGAATTCAAGCAGTGGCCAGATTTCCTGAGACAACACATAACGGCCCACAACGGCCAAATCAGACGGAGCCTCTTCCAATGCTGGCTTTTCTACCATGTTGTGAATTTTTGCTGACTCACCAGGTTTAATTGATTTGCCTTCAAGATCCACAATACCAAACTTAGAAATATTTTCCTGAGGTACCTGCTCTACCATAACCTGACTTACGCGACTGGTGTTGAAACGCGACACCATCTCAGCAAGGTTGTCTTTTTTCGGATTACTGGTGTATTCGTCAATAATGACGTCTGGCAGTACAACAGCAAAAGGTGCATCACCAACCATAGGATGGGCACACATGATTGCATGTCCTAACCCTTTGGCCGCCCCCTGACGCACATGCATAATGGTGACATCTTTCGGGCAAATTGACTGTACTTCTTCCAACAACTGACGCTTAACGCGCTGTTCCAGAGTCGTCTCTAATTCGAACGACGTATCGAAATGGTTTTCGATGCTGTTTTTACTGGCGTGGGTAACCAGAATAATTTCTTTAAGACCAGCTTTAACACACTCACTGACCACGTACTGGATCAATGGTTTGTCAACTACCGGCAGCATTTCCTTTGGTATGGCCTTGGTGGCCGGTAACATACGTGTTCCCAGACCTGCTACAGGTATAACGGCTTTTTTTACCTGACTCATAATTGTTGTCCTTTAATTGATAGTCCTCTACCTATCGCATAGTAATGCAATCCGTATTCCGACATGATTTTCGGGTCGTACAAATTACGCCCATCAAAAATCAGCGGCAGCGATAGTTTTTCTTTAATTCGGTCGAAATCAGGCGCGCGGAAAGACTGCCATTCAGTACACACTACCAGGAAGTCAGCACCATCCAGCGCGGCTTCTTTTGTGCCCACCAGTTTCAGATCTGGACGGCTGCCATAAATGCGCTGGGTTTCTTCCATGGCCTCGGGATCGTACGCTTGTACCGTAACCCCCTTCTCCCACAATAATTCCATCAGAACCCGGCTCGATGCTTCGCGCATATCATCGGTATTTGGCTTAAAGGATAAGCCCCATAACGCCACCGTTTTACCGCCGATATCGCCATCGAAATGGCTCATAATATACTCGAACAATTTCTCTTTTTGCGTGTAGTTAACCGCTTCAACAGATTCCAGAATTTTGGCTTTGTAGCCCACCTGGTTTGCACTACGAATGAGCGCCTGCACATCTTTGGGGAAACAGGAGCCACCATATCCACAGCCTGGATAAATAAATTGGTAACCAATGCGCGGATCAGAACCAATGCCACGACGCACGTTTTCGATATCTGCACCAAAACGCTCTGCCAGGTTTGCCATTTCATTCATAAAGCTGATTTTTGTGGCTAACATGCAGTTTGCGGCGTATTTGGTTAATTCCGCGGAACGAATATCCATGATGATTACTTTGTCGTGATTGCGGTTGAACGGCGCATAGAGTTCGCGAAGTTTCTTTTCCGCTTTTTCACTTTCGATACCCAATACGATGCGATCAGGTCTCATACAATCGTTTACAGCAGCGCCTTCTTTTAAGAATTCCGGGTTTGATACCACGTCAAACGTAACTGACTTTTCAAGTTCAGCCAGTGTTTCGGTAACTTTGGCTTTTACCCGGTCTGCCGTACCTACCGGTACAGTCGATTTGTTGATAATAATCTTGTGCTTTTGCATATGGGTAGCAATTGTTTTGGCCACAGCCAGCACGTATTTTAAATCTGCAGAACCGTCTTCGTCCGGGGGCGTACCTACCGCGATGAAGATCAATTCACCGTGCTCAACACCGCGTTTAGCATCCGTAGTAAAATCTACCCGGCCGCCTTCATAGTTACTGGTAACAAGTGGAGTAAGACCCGGCTCGTAGATGGGGATTATCCCTTTCTTCAGATTATCAACCTTGTTCTGGTCAACATCCACGCAAACCACATCGTGGCCCACTTCTGCAAGCACAGCGGCTTGCACCAGGCCTACATACCCGATTCCAAATACTGTTACCTTCACGTCTTTTTCCTTTGTTTATTTCTACCCACCTGCTTTTAACAGGCGATATTCCAATAGTTTATTCTTGATTCATTAAAGCATCATGACGATGCAGGCTCAACTGAAACTTTTAACCTCAGCAAAAACCTTGATTTACTTCAGGGGCCCGGTTTTTCGCGTAATGCCGTGTTTGATACCAAGCCACATATATTTAGCGCGATCTGCCTTCTTATCCAGTAAAAACCGGTTTACAAGCCAACGCAATGGCAGGGCAACAATATTCCTTAGTTTCCAATACAGGGGGACATAAGGCCTTGGCAATAATAGCAACACATTCCTGAACTGGAAATACAGCCTGACCGGTTGGCCGACCTTAAAATCCACGCCCAATACATTGCGTCTTGCGTCGCCCTGTTTGTGGGTCATATGCAGATTGCTGTCTATCAAAATTTGATAACCCGCGCTTATTGCACGCCAGCACCACTCGTGATCGACACCATCGATAAATAAGGCCGTTTCCTTAAGCCCTACTTCTGCCAGGCAATCTACGGATATCACCATGCCAGACGCAATTATTTGACGGGCCGACAGATAACCGTTGGATAACACTTTGGGCTTTTGAATGGCTGGCACAACGGCTTTATTATTGAATTCACTCACGATACCCGGGCCAATCGCTGCCACCTTGGTATGTTGTTGTTTGGCCCGTTGAATACTTGCCTGCAAGCCGGTAAGCAGAGACTCACTCAGTAAGCTGTCCTGATCCAGCAACAGCGCAAACTGACAGCCTCTGTGCAGAATGTCTCTTAAACCGATATTCTGCGCTTCTGCAATACCGATATTGTCGGGGCAGTGGGTGTATTTAACGTGTTCAGGAAACCAATGGACATGCGACGAAGGGGAGTTGTCTACAATAACAACATCCCAATTTGTTTGGTGGAGTAAGGCAATATTACCCAGTAAACGAGCTTTGTCCGGGTGATAGAGAATAATGATACTGGCAAACATCAATGTTTGATAAATCTTTCCAGGTAATGACGATCGAGTTTATACGCTAACTTTACAACACTTGCAGGCATAAGTCTTAAGATCAGCACCGATACCGCATAAAACAAATTATACAGCGACATCCGCTTAAGTTTGCGTAAAGCTCTGAAGCGCGCTCGGAACTCGTTAAACGATTTAACGAAGCCCCTGCGCTTGTAAAAATCCCCAACTCGCCGAAACTTGAGGAGCTTGTCTTTCAGATTACAGAAGATGTACCCATGTGACGCCAGCTCTATCCACAACAGATAATCTTCCACAAAGCGTAAACTGTCATCGTAACGATGACCATCATTAAAGACGCGATAACGAATACATACGGTTGGGTGATTAACCGCACAACGACGCGGTAGTAAACGGGTTATCTGCCGGTTAGTTAACGGCATTACCCGCGAGCCGACTTTTTTGTCTTTCTCATTAATTTCAGTCAGGCCAGTCCCAAGAATTGAGATATGGGCGTGTTTTTCAAGATAGTCAATTTGCTTTATGAACCGGTCCGGCTCAGAAATATCATCTGCATCCATACGAAAAAAATAAGCAGGCTGCAGCGACAAAGACCAATCTATTGCAAAGTTCATGCAGGTCGCAAGACCACAATTTTCTTTGCCTTCAACAATAACAATGCGGTCGTCTTCCTGGGCATGAGCGGAGATAACAGACATAAGCGTGTCTGGTATGGCTCCGTCAACAACAATAACATACAGGAAATCAGCATAGGATTGCTGACGAATACTCTGAATAGAACAATCGAGCCATTGCGGATTATCTTTACAATACACGCCCATGGCTACAATAGATTCAACGCGATGAACCTGATAACGGCTGTGCTTTATTGAAAAATTCGGGGTCAATTGCTTGTCCGGGAAAAACGACTGGCAAAGAGTGTAACGAAAAACACGCTTAGTTTGCACTCATTTGAAGCATTTAATTGCCCAAAAGCAGGCGTTTTGTATCCCGGACCACGCGGATAATCTTCCAGATATTCATCAGTGCTACGGTATATACCACCAGCAGCCCCATGAATGACCAGAACATGACATAATCAGGAACCTGGTAAACTTCACCGAGTATTCCCACCACACAATAACATGCGCCGAGGCATAAAATGGCGACCAGTGAGCGGCGAGAGTCGAGCCCCGCGCGCATAAAAATATTGTGTAAATGCTTGCGATCAGGTCGAAGCACTGACTGACCTTTCTTAGCACGACGGAACATAATCGCAGCCATATCCATTAATGGCAATCCAATGAGCCACACACCTGTTATGGGGCGAAGAGATGCAGATTCCCCCTGCGTGTGATCAACCAGCAGCCACACAATGGTAAGACCAACAAACATACTGCCTGCATCGCCCATGAAAATCTTATTACCTTTAAAGCCTTTGAGACTCAGGTTAAATGCAAGAAAAGGTACAATGGCAGCGATGATTACCAAGGGCTCCATTATCGCAGCGCCATTACCGGAAATCAGTAATAAAGACACGACACTTGCCAGTACAATAAGGCTCATCCCACCAGCCAGACCGTCGATGCCATCAATCATATTAATGGCATTGATCACCCCAACCACACAAATCAGAGTGAAAAAGTAACCCCCTAAGCCCAGATAGACTGAACCAAAGCCGAAAATGTCGCCCAAAGAAGTAATGTAATTCTGAGCACTCCACGCCATGATGGATGCAACACCAAACTGACACATCAAGCGCCCTTTGGCACTCAGGTCAAATCGGTCATCCAACATACCGAGTAATACAATAAAAGCAGATGCAGTAAAAAATAGCGGATTGTTCTTCATCCACACATCAGTAAGCACACTGGCAACGAGCACCGCAACAAAAATGGCAACGCCACCCGTTAAAGGGACAATTCCACTGTGACGCTTGCGATACGATGGTTGATCCACCAAACCAAACTGATGTGCCAGCGGTGTCATTACCACAAGCAATATCAAGGCGACAAAAAACGCCGTAAACAACGGAATAAACTGAAGATATGTTAACATTCGATCACAGTCTCCACTGTTTCCCAGTATACAAACCCGTCACACTATCCACCCTGTACAAAGGACAATCCATTAACCCACAAACTCCATTGAGAATACTGACGAACAAACTATGTTTCGTGGAGAGATATCTGAAAACTCGCTCTATAATAGTAAACATTAGTATAACTGACTACCCCTGTTCGAAAATTTAAGTTTGATTGGCGTTTTTTTGCACGGCACTGATCGTTTTACTCAATTGTCGGGGTCATTTTCCCAAAGTTTGCATGCCTTTTGCTTCGCTTATGTTATTCTTAGCGCCTATTTAAATGGACGTATGCCAATAACGATATGAAATTATTTATCGCCGCTGTTTGGATTACCGGATTGTGCAGTATAGCCGGATGTGTTTCACAGCCTACTGCCGTTAAGGCGAATTTACCGCTGGTTGCTACCGGCCAATCTGTTCAACTTAAGCAAACATCCTCTTCAACGGTTGAACAGCAAGCAAAAGCCATTCCAGAGTTAACCATTTCCGCTGGAAAAACGGTCATCGAAAATACGCAATACAGGGTGTCTGAACAGTACTTGTCAGCATTAGGTCTGACATGTTATCAGTTGGTTGCTTTAGAGCAGACCAATAAAAACGCCAGCCAAACAAAGAGCCGCACATTATGTCAAAAGCAGAATTTTTGGTTATTGTATCCGGCAACGACGACGTTTGTCGCACAGTAAGATCAGGAAACATATGAACGTTAATAAGTACCTGGGTACATTGTCACTGACTTGCATGCTATTCGCCGGGCAAGTCTTTGCGCAAAGTGCAGAACAGATTCAACAAATCCAACAACAACTGAGTCGCCAGAGTAATAGTAGTAATGCTGCTAGTGCTAGTGGCATCAACCCAATGCAGCTGGGCATGTCACCCACTCTGCAAGCGTCGTCTGGTAGCGCTACACGCGCCAGCAACGGCCAATATAGCTCCAATCCCAGAAATGGCCTGGTATTGCCAGGAGAACCGACTCTTGAGATGGTTTATCCATTGCAGGAAAAGATGGCCAACCCGCCTTTTGCTGCCAACCTGTTTATTGGCGGTTTTGAATCGGAAAGGGTCTCCAGTGTTAATGAAAATTATCTGGTTGCACCGGGTGATCAAATTTCAGTGTGGATGTGGGGGGCTATCAGCTTTTCCGATGTTGTAACCGTTGACAGCCAGGGCAATATCTTCATCCCGAATATTGGTCCGATCCAGTTAATGAACGTGCCAGCCAGTCAGGTTAATCAGGTGGTAACCAGCCGTATCAAATCTGTTTATACCAACGATGTGAATACCTATGTCAACCTGCTTACTGCTACGCCTATTTCATTATACGTATCGGGTCCGGTGCTGCGCCCTGGTCAATATGCGGGTCAGGCAACCGATAGTGTTCTTTACTTTTTAAAACGTGCCGGTGGCATTGATTTTCTGCGTGGCAGCTTTCGAAATATTGAGGTCATTCGCAACGGCGAAGTGGTTGTGTCAGTAGATTTATATGATTTCGTCACGCAGGGCACACTACCCTCATTCTCGTTCCAGGACAAAGACGTTATTTTAGTTAAACCCATAGGCCCCACCGTTACTGTTAGTGAAGGTGCACGTAATAGTTTCACTTTTGAATTAAAGGGTGAAGACATGCATGGCCAGACACTCATTAAATTTGCCAAACCAGGCGATTTTGTAAGCCATGTATCGGTCAGCGGACTGCGCGGTCAGCAACATTTTGCCACCTACAGTAAATTACAGGACTTTAATGCGCTGGTGTTGCAACCAGGCGACCACATTGAGTTTAAAAACGACCACGAAGTTCAAATCTATCCGATCAATATTGCAGGCAGCTTCAAAGGCGAATCACGCTACATGGTAGAAAAGGGGGCACGTTTGCATCAGGTACTGAGCAACGTAGAAGTTGATCCGGCTCTATCTGATTTCAAAAGCATCTATTTGCTACGCGAAAGTGTCGCAGAACAGCAACAACAAATTATTAATCAGGCTTTGGATCGCTTAGAGCGCAGTATTTATACTGCGCCGGTTTCGTCTACCGGGGAAGGCGCCATTCGGGTACAGGAAGCCCAGCTCATTTCAGACTTTATTGCCCGCGCCAGGCAAATAAAATCGTTGGGCAAAGTGATTGTATCTGACGGGCCCAATGTGGCTGATATTTTATTAGAAGCCAATGACACGATTGTTATCCCTGCAGTAACGGATCTGGTACATATTGGTGGTGAAGTATTAATGCCGCAGTCGGTTGTGTTCAACCGGGACGCCAATCTGGAAGACTACATTGCCTGGGCAGGCGGCTTTAGCGAGCGAGCCAATGACAGCCGCATTCTGATTATCCGTGCAAATGGCATGGTTGATTTTTACGATATTGACGACAGCGCCGATCTGGCAGCGGGCGACCAGGTAGTGGTATTACCCCGCATAGACGCCAAGACTTTGCAGGCCGTGAAAGATATCACCCAAATTATTTATCAGATCGCCGTAGCGGCCAACGTTGCGCTTAATTAATGAAAGTGTCGATCGGAAAGCAACTCAAGGTATGGAAAAGCGTGTTGTTCGCGCTTTTTCTGCGTGAGATGCAGTCGCAGTTTAATGACAAGCTGGGGTTAGCCTGGGCATTTTTGGAGCCTTTTGCTTTTATTTTTGGTCTCGCATACATGCGCAGCTTTATGTCCGGTGGAGAAGTTCATACAGTACCAATCTTGATATATATGATGATTGGTCTGATTTTTATCCAGTCGTTTTTGACACCATTGAGTAAGGTTGCCAACGCATTTAAAAAAAATAAGCCGCTATATGCATTTAGGCAGGTACAGCCAGTAAGTGGATTAATTGTTACCGGCTTTATGGAATTCTCTATCAAATGTATGGTGGTGTTTTTAGCATTGATTACGCTCTATCTTCTTGATATTGATGCCTCAATGCATGATCCCATGCTACTGATAATGCTCTTTTTAATGCTATGGGTGTTCACCGTAAGCCTGAGCTGTATTATCGGGATCGCAACAGCATTTGTACCCGAATTGTCTAAAATCATTAACGTTATTACCCGCCCAATGTTTTTTATTTCCTGCGTATTTTTCAGCTTGCAGGATTTCGCTCCAGAATACTGGCATTGGCTCACCTGGAATCCACTTGTACATTTTATAGAGCTTGCCAGGTACGCTTGTTATGAGTCATATGGCCATCAGGGTGTGTCTCTTGCTTTTGCTGCTGGAACAACATTTGTTTGCTTCTTCTTCGCAGCCTGCCTGTACCACCTCAACTGGAAAGGTATTCTGTCGAGATGACGATAAAGCTTATTAATTTGACAAAATCCTATCCTAGCAAACTGGGACCACAGTATATATTCAAGGATCTGAACTTTGAGTTTCCCACTGCTGAAAACGTGGCAATTTTAGGCAAAAATGGCGCAGGTAAATCCACCTTGTTCAGAATGCTGGCGAAGAGCGAATACCCCGACAAGGGCCAGGTTTACACTGATAAATCCATGTCATGGCCGGTCGCGTTAGCTACCGGGATCCATCCGCATATGACGGGTAGAGAAAACACCCGTTTTATTGGCCGAATTAATAATGTCCGGAATTTAAAGCACTATGAAGCCGCTGTTCAGGATTTTGCTGAACTCGACAAACGCTATGATTTGCCGGTTAGAACCTATTCATCTGGTATGCGAGCAAGGCTAGTGTTTGCCTGTTGTATCAATATCGATTTCGACATCTATTTGATCGATGAAGCAACATCTGTTGGCGACCCGAAATTCCGAAAGAAAGCACGGGAAGCACTGGAAGTTAAAGCAAAAGAAGCAGGCTTAATCATGGTGAGCCATGAAATAGATCAGATTCGAGAGTTTTGTAAGTCAGCCATACTGCTCGACAATGGCCAACTCACTTACTACAGCGATTTAGAAGAAGCCATTAAGATATACATGGGATAATGAGAATAAACATGTTGAAAAATTACCTAACCCAAGCACGCATTCTGATAAAAAAGCGACCGCTATTGCTGGTTGTTATACCGTGGGTTATTTATGCTCTGTATCTCACTCTCATTGCAGCGCCTAAATACGAGAGTACCAGTCAACTGGTAGTCAAATCTGCCGACGGAGCGAATAGCTTCGACCCGTCAGCTTTATTAATGTCTGGGGTTACGGGTGCGGCCACGTCGAATGAAAGTCAGCTTGTGCTTGCTTTTATTCAGTCAAACGACATGTTGCGTTACCTGGATTCTGCAATACGTTTGAGCGAGCACTACACGTCATCACAAGGCGATTTTATTAGCCGATTAAGCAGCGACCACAGTCAGGAAGATTTTTTAGCTTATTACCTGAATAACATAGACGTGCTCATTAATTCTGACTCCAGCGTGATTGAATTGTCGGTTCGCGCGTTTGACCCGGACTACGCCCAGTTAATTAACCAGACGATAGTGAAACGCGCAGAGCAATTTATCAATGAAATCAGTAATAATCTGGCGAAATCGCGTTTAGCCTTTGCGCAAAGCGAACATAATATCGTTGAGGAAAAATTACAGCGGGCAAAACTCGCACTCATTGAGTTTCAGTCAAAGTACAATGTGTTAGACCCTACCGCCGAAGGCGCAGCGTTCCAGCAAATAGCGTTTTCACTTGAAGCAACACTGGCTCAAAAGCAGGCAGAGTTAAGCACTCTGTCGGGCATTATGTCAGTTACAGCACCTGAGATTGTATCACTCAAGCGCCAGATAAATGCCTTGGAAAAGCAAATCACCGATCAAAAAACCAAGATCAATGAAGCACAGGCTGGGGATGCAAAACTGTCTATCAATCAGTTAATGGCGCGGTACTCGAATCTACAGGTTCAGGTCGAACTGGCATTACAAGCCTATGGTTCGTCACTGATGACACTTGAAAATGCAAGGGTCGACACCTACCAGCAACTTCAGCATTTGGTAACGGTAGAGTCACCTACCTTGCCTGATGACGCCACCTACCCCAAAGTCATTTACAACCTGGTTTTGCTGGGTGTATTACTGAGCATGGCCTTCATCGCCATAAGAATTGTGATTGCCACCATTCGGGAACTATAACGTCAATTAACGTGCAGTACTTTTACTGCTGGCGAAATTATAAGCTCCCCTTCCTGAATAGGTTGTCTATAAAGGCAACCTCTAGTATAAGATTGATCTGAAGTGGTGTGTTTAGTCATCCATTACACAACACACCCAATTACCAATAATAACTATATGGAACTCTGTTGTGACAACAAATACATCTAACGACACCAGCTTCTTCGGCCATCCAAATGGTCTGAGAACGTTATTTTTTACCGAAATGTGGGAGCGCATGAGCTACTACGGTATGCGTGCTCTGCTCGTGCTGTTTATGACAGCCAGCTTACAAACACAAGGCCTTGGCTTCACTGTAGCGTCAGCCGGTGCCATTTATGGTCTGTATACCGGCGCTGTATACTTTCTTGGTTTACCGGGCGGTTGGCTTGCTGACCGTCTGATTGGGGGTAAAAAAGCCGTTTGGTATGGTGGATTAATTATCTTCGCCGGACACATTGTACTGGCAGTAGATCTTCAAAACCTGTTCTTTGTCGGCCTTATTCTGGTCGCTTCCGGTACAGGGTTACTTAAGCCAAACATTTCAGCCATGGTTGGCCAGCAATATGGTGACGATGACAGCCGTCGGGACAGTGGCTATGCACTGTACTATATGGGTATTAACATCGGTTCGTTGATCGCCTATCTGGTCACTGGTTACCTGCAGGAAAACTGGGGCTGGCACTATGCATTTGGTGCCGCTGCCATCGGCATGGGTTTAGGACTTATTCAGTACTACTTTACAAACCGCTCTTTGGCTACAGAGTCAGTGGCACCCGCTAACCCCTATGTCGGTGCAGCAAGACAGCGTGCCTGGTTATGTGTTTTAGGCGTGTTAGCAGTAGCGGTTGTGATTATCATTCTGGCTCATCTGGGCACCATCGTAATCGAGCCAGTCGCGCTTGCTGAAAAAGTCGCTATTATTTTCACCGCGATATTCTTTATTTATTTTGGCTTTATCTACTTCAAAGGTGAGTTAAACGATAATGAAAAGCAACGAATGTGGGCTCTGTTTTTAGTATGTGTTGCCTCTGCATGCTTTTGGTCTGGTTTTGAACAAGCTGGATCATCCCTTAATTTATTTGCGCAGAACTATACCGATCGCGCGCTGGAAAGTGGCTCATGGCTAACGTCATTGTTTGGAATGGATGCTATCCCTACCGTATGGTTCCAGCTTTCTAACTCTCTCTTTATTATCATTCTGTCACCATTCTTTGCCGCCCTTTGGATTAACCTTGCCAAGCGCATGATTGATCCTTCTTATACCATTAAGTGTGCAATAGGTATTGTGATTATGGCGTCAGGCTTCCTTGTTATGTTTATGGCATCCCAATACGCGGCGCAAGGACTTAAAGTAGCCCCTATGTGGCTAGTAACGACTTACTTCCTGCATACCGTAGGTGAACTTTGCCTTAGCCCTGTAGCACTTAGTGCAGTCAGTAAATTGTCTCCGAAGCGTTTTGCAGGTCAGATGATGGGCGTATTTGTACTCACCTACTCTATCGGTAATATTATTGCTGGTTTGCTCTCGGGTAATTTTGATCCTGAGAACGTGCAAGAAATGCCAAATCTGTATCTTCAAATCGCACTCTTTAGTATTGCTATTGCTATTGTAATTGGTTTGATGAGCTTCAAATCAAGATTCTGGGAAAAAGCCGGTATCAAGGAAAAAGCACAATAACGACACCTGTGTTTTAAACACTGGCAGATTGCCATACAATAACCGCCGTGACGTCATGTTCCGGCGGTTTTTTATTAAGAGCACTTTATGCAATTCTATTTTTCGACGCGCAATATTCCTGGTTTATCTGGCCTTCCTCTGGCAGAGCGTATGCGCCTGCTGGAGCGGGCAGCAAAAAAACTTACGGTTCCGGAAAAGACTGTACTGAACATACTTAAACTGCTGGTGATTGTGCCGGCGTTTACACTACTTCTTCGCGTGGCAGCCGACTGGACGTCTTTATTGTGGGCGTTGCTGGTTTTCTTGCTGTATCCCATTATCGTGAAACCTGTACAATACTCATTAAGCGCTAAATATTTAGAATCGTTGTCACAAAAGGATAAGCAATGAAAACAATACTTGTCACCGGTGGAGCTGGCTATATCGGCAGTCACACCGTACTGCAATTGCTGGAAGCAAATTATGATGTGGTGGTATTCGATAACTTGTGCAATGCGTCGCAAGAATCGTTGCGCCGCGTAACCGCAATCACGGGAAAGCCGGTTACCTTTATAAAAGGAGATATCTGTGATTCTGACGCGTTAGATCAGGTATTTGCTGAGCACAAGATTCATTCTGTTATCCACTTTGCAGGGTTAAAGGCCGTTGGAGAATCAGTACAGAAGCCATTGGAATACTACCAAAACAACGTATTCGGTTCAGTTAACCTGTGTAACGCTATGCGTCGTCATAATGTGAAGAACCTGGTATTCAGCTCATCAGCAACCGTGTATGGCGATCCGGTATCCCTGCCGCTGCGTGAAGATTCAGCCACTGGCCACCCAACCAATCCCTATGGCATGTCCAAGTTGATGGTTGAGAATATTCTCAAGGATCTGCACAAATCCGATGAAGAGTGGAATATTGTGCTGCTGCGTTACTTTAACCCGGTGGGTGCACACCCGTCAGGTCAGATTGGTGAAGATCCTAATGGGATTCCCAATAACCTTATGCCATACATCTCTCAGGTCGCTTCCGGCAAACTGGCTCAATTGGCCGTGTTTGGCAACGACTATGACACGCCGGACGGCACTGGCGTTCGCGATTATATCCACGTTGAGGATTTAGCAAATGGCCACTTAAAGGCCATTGAGCGCATCGCCCTGAACATGGGGCTGGACATCTACAACCTGGGTACTGGTCAGGGCTACTCAGTACTGGAAATGATGGCAGCATTCGAAAAAGCCTGTGGTAAACCCATCAATTACAAAATTGCACCTCGTCGTCAAGGTGACGTTGCGGCGTGTTATGCCGATCCAACCAAAGCTGCGGCCGAGCTGAACTGGCACGCACAAAAAACACTGGAAGATATGTGCGCAGATGCCTGGCACTGGCAATCGCAAAACCCTATGGGTTACGAAGGCTAATACTGTCTTTCTTATACAAAAAAACCGCTGTCTTCAGCGGTTTTTTTATTAGGACGATTTTGTATTTATACCAATTCGCTACTTCGGGTCAGATTCGACTTTTACCTCGTCCTCTAAATCCACATCGTCAAACAACGATTCAAATTCCTCAAACTCTTCAAGCTGTTGCGGATCAGGTGAATCTTCTACACTTTTGCCATCCGTTACCCTGAATTCCAGATTCTGGAAGTAGATATTTTTAACCATTTCATAGTCGTCAACGGCATTTTCAATTTGCCCTTCCTGCCCCAATAACTGAGCACGGCCTTCCAATGCACTGATAGTAAACCTGGCAACGTTCATATTGCCTGTTAATACAGACAGAGGGAAATACAGGTTGTCGACCACATCACCCGTGAAGCTACGTGCGTCTGTAGGGCCTCTTGCTGGCAACATGACGAACGGACCGGTATCCACACCCCACACGCCTAATACCTCGCCAAACTCCTCTTCCTGACGCTGCAGACCCATTGCGCCAGCCACATCAAACAATCCCACCACACCCACGGTTGAATTGATTACAAATCGGGTGAAACTGTCGAATGAAGGTCCTACTTTTCCCTGTAACAGGTTATTCACCATATTGCCCGGTTCAGACAGGTTTTCCACCGCATTCGACAAGCCAGTTCTTGCAAAACCAGGCATAACCGTTACATACGCCGTAGCAGCAGGCTTGAGTAAAAATCGGTCTAATACTTCCCAGTTTAAATCCCACATCACCCGGTTTACGGGCTCAAACGGATCTCTGGGATCGCGTTGTTTGGTATTGGGTGTGCCAGCGGTTTGCTCTGTTGAAGGCTTTGCTGCACAACCGCCTAACAGGGCTGTACAGACAATAAGAGCAGCAAGCTTATTGTTTATCGATATCACTTGATTTCCTTGTTGATCACAATCGCGGCGTCCAGAATATTCCCCTGAACAATATCACTAATAATTATCCCTTCCATATCACCTGCTACCGCAGGTGCTTCCTGATCGGCAGAGATCCGGGCCAATAATTTCACCTGAGACAACTGCTTGAGCGAATAATTCGGTGTCATGGCATTTTCTTGTGTCAGTGTTACCGTTACTGGCAATGCTGAGAGCGGCATTCTGAGTACGGCGGCAGGCATGCGATTATCTGAATTTGCATCCTGCGCAAACACGAACAAATAACCATTTTCCGGTAACTTAGCAACCAACGCTTCACTCACACTAACGTCAATCTTAAACCCGGTTAATTCCTGAGCTTCTGTAGTGTCCGATTGCACTGATTCGCCGCGAAGCTGTGCTAACCGTGATTGTAGTTGCACCATCAATGGATTATCAGCAGGCAATTGACCATCGAGCTTAGCCAAATTAGCTGCCAGTATGGCTTCGTCGCCTAATCGGCCAGCAACCACAGCCAGCATGAGCACCAAATTGCTGTTGTCGGGCTCATCCTGTAATAACGCTGACAACAACTGTCTGGCGCTTTGTAATCGCCCTTTATCGTCGCTAGCCATCAGGGCTCTGGCATAGTTGGTTCTGACATTGCTGTCGTCAGGTGCATAGTGAATAGCCTTTTCATAGGCAGCAAAAGCCTGGTCCTGCTGATCCAATGCCATCCAGATTCTTCCAAGATACATCCAGCCCTGACCGTCTTCCGGTTCCATTTGCAAGCGTTTGCGGATAGCCAGTGTTAATTGCTGAAAATCGGTCGGCGTAAAGTTCTCACCTCTGCCTTCAGCCAGTTTTGTACTCAAACCGGGCAATGCGTCTATCGCTTCCTGAGTCGCATTTAAGCGCTGTAAATTGTTAGCCTCACTATACGCCCATCCGCCTATAAGCAAAGCAACTAAAGCGCCTGAGATTAACACCAATGCACCAGACCTTGAGGTTTTAATTTCTGCTTGGGATTCATCCACCAACGCTACTTTAATTTCGTCCCTGGCCTGGCGCATATCCTGTTCGCTGAGCAAGCCTTCACTGACTTCCCGTTCCAGCTCAGCTAACCGTTGCTTTACCACAGACACGTTTGCGGCAGAGACATTCTCCAGGTCATAACCTTTGCGAAACCAGGGAAGCGCTATCAATATCAACAAAACGGCAACGAGTGCGGCAACGCACAATCCAAATTCTATTAAGGACACTACTTATCTTGCTCCAACATTGCTTCTGCTTTTGCCAGTTTGGCTGCCATATCTTCGGGAGGGCTGGTACGTCTGCGTAAAAACACCACCAGCAATGCCACTATCGAAAACAGTATGGGTGCCAGCCACAGCCATAGCGTAACCGGTGTAACGGGTGGCTTATAATGAATAAAATCACCGTATCGCGATTTCATATAGTCAATGATTTCGTCTTCGTTCTTGCCCTGTTTGATAAGGGAATACACCTTACGACGCATATCATGGGAAATCATGGCATCTGAATCTGCAATGTTCTGGTTCTGACACATCGGACAACGCAGTTCAGCAGTCAATGTTTGAAACAACAGTCGTTGCTGTGGCGTATCAAACTCATAGGCCTCTTCCGTAGCCAACGCAAACACAGTGACCATTAACAACATGCCTGATAGTAATACTCGTATCATAAGGTCTGCCCCGCTTGCTCCTGAACCAACTGCTGATAGAGCGGCCCCACTTTGTTTCTCCATACGCGCTCATTGATATCACCAATGTGATGCATGCGGATCACACCATTGCTATCAATTAAAAAGTGCTCTGGCGCGCCAGTAACCCCTAAATCGAGTGACGTATCGCGATACACATCAAAAATATGGAATTGATACGGATTACCAAACTGTCCCGTAATTTCAATGACTTCCTGCTGTACGCGTTCAATGGTTTTGGTGCCGAAATCGGGATCCAAATCCTGATCGAAGTAAAGCCCCACAATATTCACTTGTTCTTTCTCAACCAACTCTGTCAGATACGGCAATTCTACTGCGCAAGTGACACACCATACGCCCCACACATTTAACAGCGTCACTTTGCCTTTGAATACCTCGGGAGTGTACACCTGTGACGGGTTCATCAGGTCCGGTAAAGAAAAATCAGGTACCGGCTTTCCCTTTACCTGCGAGTCCAACGCACGTGGATCAGAAAACAACCCACTAAACAAAAAGCCAACAAGAATAATGAATGCCAGTAGCGGTACACCAAAAACTACCCAACGCTTCATGCATTTTCTCCTGCTGCCGTGTTCCCCGGTTGGTGACCCGACTGGTGACCCGTCACGATTGTCTTTTTAACCGTGGCCAGTTTAGCCATACGGTAACGTTTATCACTGATAGAGCATATCCCGCCCAACGCCATAAATACTGCACCGGCCCAAATCCAGGTCACGAAGGGTTTTATGTAAACCCGAATAGCCCAGGCGCCATCGTCAAGCGGTTCACCCATGGCAATAAATAAGTCCCGAAACACCGTGGAATATATGCCTGCTTCCGTCATTGGCATACGTTGTACAATGTATAAGCGTTTTTCCGGCTCCAAATGCACAATTTTTTCGCCGCCCTGAAACACATCAAAAATGCCCACATCGGCGGTATAATTTGGCCCATTACGCGATTCAACACGCTGGAAGGCAAATTCATAACCGCCCAGCGAAACTGATTCACCCGGTACCATACGCACATCACGCTCCACCTCGTAGTTGCTTACCAGAGTAATACCGATAATGGTTACAGCGAAGCCCAGATGGCCAAGGATCATGCCCCAATGGCTGGGCGTTAACTTGCCAAGACGAGTAAATAACGACCCAGAGGCCAACGCATTTACACGCTGCAGTACTTCCTGTGTTGTGCTCACTAAAATCCAGGCACTCAGTACTAATCCCAGCGCAGCAAAATACGTTGGCGCATCGTAACTGAAATTAATCAAAATACCTGCGCTGATACTCAACCCCAGCGCGATTAGCACCGTTTGCTTTATTTGTGCTAGGGGCTGATGCTTCCAGCGCGTTAATGGCCCTAATCCCAAAATGAAAACAAAGGGCACAATCAGCCAGGTAAACATCTGATTAAAAAACGGCGCTCCCACCGAAATGGAACCCAATCCAAGCTCTTTGTACACTAATGGCAACAGTGTACCCAGAAACACCACCAGAGTGGCAGCACACAGAAATACATTGTTACCAATTAAAAGTACTTCGCGTGAAAATGGCTGATAACGCCCGGGGCTTTTCAACTGTTGTGCACGCATGGCGTACAACACCAGGCTCATACCAGTAAGCACAACTAAAATCCCCAGAATAAATAAGCCGCGGGACGGATCGCTGGCAAATGAATGCACCGAGACAATCACCCCTGAGCGGACCAGGAATGTACCTAACAAACTTAAAGAAAAAGCAGCGATAGCCAATAACACAGTCCAGGATTTAAACACCTTGCGCTTCTCGGTCACTGCCAAAGAGTGCATTAGCGCAGTACCAACCAACCATGGCATAAAGGACGCGTTTTCAACCGGATCCCAAAACCACCAGCCACCCCAGCCCAGTTCGTAGTATGCCCACCAACTGCCAAGCGCTATACCAACCGACAAAAAGCTCCAGGCAGCAATTACCCAGGGGCGGGACCATCGGGCCCAGGTAGAATCTAACTGACCAGAAATCAGCGCCGACACGGCAAACGCAAAGGCCACTGAAAACCCCACGTAGCCCATATATAACATTGGCGGGTGAATGATCATGCCAAAATCCTGCAACAGAGGATTTAAATCGCGGCCATCAACCGGAAAGAAGGGCAACATGCTGTCGAATGGGTTGCTGGTGAGTAGCATAAA